>CAZBEP010000271.1:0-2647 GCA_964490925.1 uncultured Eggerthellaceae bacterium
TTTTGATAGGGCGCTGCATCCGCTGCGGGCGCTGCATGGAGGCATGCCCGGAACAGGTCGTCGTGATGGCGGGCATCGAGGAAGGCATCCTGTCGCACCGCACTCCCAAGCTCGATTTCTCGTCACGCTACTGTACGTGGTGCGAAGGCTACGGCGATGGTACGCCTCTGTGTGTGGCATCGTGTGCGACGGGTGCGTTGACACTTGCCGCCGATGCCGTGCCGGAGACAACGATCCTTGGGAAGGCGGAGATCGATACGGGATCCTGCGTTGCGTACCGCGATACCGGCTGCAAGTTCTGCTACGACGCCTGCCCGTACGATGCGATCGAACTCAGCGAGAACGAGCGCCCTTCCGTGATCGATGATCTCTGCTGTGGTTGCGGGGCGTGCGAGGCGGTCTGCGTTTCGCTGATAAGTGCCTCGGTGTCCTCGACGACGGGTGATCGTGCGATTAAGGTGCGCGCGCTCGATGCCGAGGGGAACCTCGTCGGTTCGTTCCAAAACGGGGGTGAGACGGCATGAAGCCAAGTAAGCTTAGAGTGATCGTTCCGAGCGTCGTGCTCCTTATCGTGGCGGTCGCATACGTTGCTCACATTGATGTTGGAACCTTGTCGACGTTCGGATGGTCGACAATATCGCTTATCTGTCCGCTCGGCGCCCTTTCGACGCTGCTTGCGACGAAGACTGTCGTCGTGCATGTCCTTGTTGCGCTGGGTGTTGGGATCGTGCTGCTTGTCGTGTTTGGGCGCGCGCTGTGCGGATGGGTGTGCCCGGTGCCCATCGTATCCAAGCTACGCACGCTCTTTTCACGAGAGCCTTCCCATCCGAAAGATGCACAGAAGAAAGGCGAGGCCGACGAGCAGCATATCGTACAGCTTGCAGACGAGGAGCGAGCCTTGATCGCAGGTGTGGGGTGCACGGCGTGCGGCAAGAAGCGTGGCGGTGTCGTGGACTCCCGCCATATCGTGTTGGGTGGGTCTTTGCTTACGGCGGCAATCTTTGGTTTTCCGGTCTTTTGCCTCATATGTCCGGTGGGTTTGAGCTTCGCGACAATCTTTTTAGTCATCAATCTGTTCGGTATGGGCGACCTTACCTGGTCGGTCGTCATCGTTCCGGCACTTTTGCTCATCGAGGTTGTCTTCTTTAGGAAGTGGTGCTCGACGTTTTGTCCGCTATCGGCTCTCGCTTCGCTGCTTACGAAGGCGGGCCGCTTCTTTCGCCCGAAGATCGACGATACGGTATGCCTCGAGGTGACGTCGGGTGTCTCGTGCGGCCTGTGTGGGAAGGTGTGCCCTGAGCGCATCGACCCGCGTCACCCAGAGCTTTCCGAGGCCTCGGTGAGCGAGTGCACGAAATGCCTCGCCTGTGTGGAGAACTGTCCGACGGGCGCCATCAAGCTACCACTGTGGGCAGGCGCTTCCGACAAGCGGCAGACATCCTCTTTGCCGGACTCGTCCGAGCTGTCGGATAGAAGGTGATGTAAAGGTGGCGAGAGGTGCGACGAAAGAGCAGCTGAAGCGGGCGTCTGTCGGCGACTACCTTGAGCTTGATCCGCGTTTGGTCGGGCAGCGGCGCGCAACCCTCCATCTCGGCGGCACGGGGGCTGACCGTCTGAAATGTGCTGCCGATGAGGTGCTTGAACTTCTGCGGCGGGGTGCCGACCCCATCGAGCTGCTTGCGGTCTGCCCGACGCCCCGGTCTGCCGAAGCGTTTTCCCGTGAGCTCACACAGCGAGCAGACGCTGCGCTTCGGCAGGCGGCATCGCGCATTGAGGTGACGTGTGCCCGGGCGCTTGCCTTTCGCATCCTCGCCGATGATGCGGCCCAGAAAGCCGCAGGATGTGCGTTTCCTTCAGGTCGACCCCGACTGCTTTCGGCATTCGAGCTAGACTTCGTCCTCGAGGATCTCAAAACCATCGGCATGCGGCCGAAGAGGTTACGAGAGGTGCTCAAGTTTCTGTACCGCGGGTGGACGGAGCTTGCCGACGAGAGCGAGAACTGGCTCGTCACCGTCGAGGAGCACGATCTGGTTGCCATGATCGGAGCCGAGCTGTCCTACTTTGGCGCGATCATCGAGCCCCAGGCAAGCAATCTGGCGCTTAAGGCGGTGCAAGCCGTGCCGGAGCTTGCCGAGCGCTTTGGCAGGCGTCACGTTGTCGCGCTTGCATACGAGTGCTTCAGCCGCGCTTCGCAACTGCTTCTTAACGCGCTTGCACTCGAGTCCATCGCCGTGGCGGCGGATCCCTCCTGCACATCCGAAGTTCACGATTCGTACCCGTACGCACAAGGGGCAGATGAGTTTTTGAACATCAACCCCGAAGCCCGGGTTTTCCAGCTAGCTTCTTCGTCTTCGCCGACGGTGAAGACGCTTGCATGGGAAAATCCCGATAAGGAGATCAGCGGGCTGGCAGATGCGATTGGGGAGCGTATTGTTTCAGGAACTTCGCCCGACCGGATCGCGGTGGTGTGCTTTCACCCCTGGTGGTTTGCTCAGATTGCTCGTGCTCTCAAGGAGCGAGGCATCGATGCGGGCGGTTCGTTCGGCCCGCTTGTCTTGCGCGACGACGTGCGCGATCTTGCTCGCTCGTGTGCGTTGCGGGTGGTGACCGCCTTGCGGCTTATCGACGATGCACAGGACTCCGTCGC
>CAZBEP010000272.1:0-2628 GCA_964490925.1 uncultured Eggerthellaceae bacterium
CGTCGCCGTCGGCGTCTCCCGCGTTGCGGGCGACGTGTGCTCCGGCCGCCGAGCGGCGCGCCCGTCAGGACGACGGCCGCTAGACGAACAGCGAGAACGGGCCGAAGGCGAGGCTCAGCGTCGTCGCGGCCGCTATCGCGGGCGCGAAGGGGATCGTCGCCCGCATGAACGGCTCGTCGGAGTCGCCGCCCATAAGCCCGCGCGGAAACGCCGCCCACGCGACAAACGACAGCCCCACGGCGAAGATGCAGGCTATGAGCAGCATCGTAAGGGACGCAGGCAGCCCCAGGAACAGCCCCACGGCGAACAGCAGCTTGATGTCTCCCCCGCCGAACGAATGGCGCCCCGTGCGCGTCTCGACGACAAGCGCGAGCAGCAGCATGCCGACGCCTATCGCAAGGCCGCCGGCAAGCCCGTCGAGCGCGACCGCGACCACCCCGCCCTCCGAAACGCCCGCGAACGCCGACCCGACCTCCCCCGGAGCCGTCCCGCACGGCACGAACCACACCGTCGCGACCCAAAGCACCGCGAGCGTTGCCACCACCGCGTTCGGAACCGTTCGCGAGCGGACGTCCGAAAGCGACGCAACGCCGAGCAGTGCGACGACGACCACATACGCACCCGCCTGCACCGTAAGCCCGACCCGCACCACGATCGCCGCCGCAGCAGCGACGACGAGCAGCGCGACGGCCGCGACCAAGGCGACCCACGCGCGCCTTCTCGACGTTTCGCTCAAGACGACCTCCGCCTCGCCTCAGACCGCCCGGGCCGCCCGCATACGCGCCCGCGCGCGCTGCGGCCCTCGCCTTCCCACCTGCCCTACCCGAATACCAGCTCGCGCTCCTCGCCGGTCAGCGCCGCGCGCGCTTGGTCGCGCAGGGTGTTCACGCCGATGAAGAACTGCCGCATCATGGCGACCATGAGGTAGCGGCCCTTCGGCGTGAGCGTCAGCTCGTCCGCGTCGTCGCGGTCGAAGGCGCCCGCCGCCCGCATGAACGCCATCTCGGCGGGAAGCCCCGCCTCGACCGAGCAGCCGAAGTCGCGCTCGAAGGCGCGCTTGTCGAGCCGCAGGCCGAACAACTGCATCATGAGGCGGTACCGCATGCGGTCGCGCTTCGAAAACGCCGCCTTGCCCATCAGCGACATGCGCCCCGACTGAACCGCCGCGTTGTAGTCGCGCACGGAGAACGTGTTCACGTACAGGCTCTGCCCGAGGTAGGTGATGCCGCCCGACCCGATGGCGGGGTACTCCTCGTAGTCGACCACGTACTCGTCGATCATCCCGCGCTCGACGGACGCGGGGTCGGCCGTCGCGACGACGGACGCGGAGCCAGGCGCCGCGTCGGCCGGCACGCGCCGGTTGAACGTCCAGCACGAGCCGTGCTCGTACAGACGAAGCGGCGCGCCGGTCAGAAGCTCGCAGACGATCTCGTAGAACGTCTGCTCGCGGGCGTAGTCCACCTTCCCCACCGTGCGGGCGAGCGAGCGCTCCACCGACGGCGACGCCATGAGCGGGTAGAACGTGGTCTGGCTCGCGCCGCTTTCCACGACGCGCTCGACGTCGCTGACGAGGATGTCTTCCGTTTGCGCGGGGAAATTGAAGATCATGTCGACGTTCATCGAGAGAAAGCGCGGGGAAGCCTCCCGGACGCGCTCGAGGATCTCCCGGCCGCAGCCGTACCTGTCGTAGCGCTCCATCTGTTTGAGCAGGCCGTCGTCGAAGCTCTGCACACCGACGGAGAGCCGCTGCACACGTCCCTCGAGCTTGTCGAGATACGCCGGGATCAGGTGATTCGGGTTCGTCTCGGACGACACCTCTTTGATCGAAAACGTCTCGCGCGCGAGGTCGATCGTCTCGCACAGCTCGTCGATCATGATGGTGGGCGTGCCGCCGCCGACATAGAGGCTTTCGAAGTCGTAGCCGAGGTCTTTGAGCATGAGCATCTCGCGCCGCAGGTTCTGGAAATAGGGCCTCGCGCGATCCTCCGCGAAGGGGAAGCGGTTGAACGAGCAGTACGGGCACAGCCGCTCGCAGAACGGCACGTGCGCGTAGAGCATGTAGCGCTTCCCCGGATCGGGCGCGGGGACGCGCGCCTCGCCGGCGGGTTCTAGGCGCAGGCGCCTGTCCGTGCAGGAGCGGACTGCGGCGGAAAGCAGGCGTTCGGAGAGCATGGGGCGCCTAGTCCCACGACGAGCGGCCGGAAAGCGCCTTCGCGCCGATGTCGCCGCGCATCTGCTTGCCCTCGAACGAGATGCGGTCGCACGCCTCGTACGCCCGATCGCGCGCCCCGGCGAACGTGTCGCCGAGCGCCACGACGTTGAGCACGCGCCCGCCCGCAGTGACGAGCCCGCCGTCGGAGCCCACGGCAGTGCCCGCATGGAACACCGTCACGCCGTCGAGCGCCTCCGCGTCGCCGACGCCGAGGATGGCCTTGCCCTTCTCGTAGGCGCCCGGGTAGCCCGCGCTCGCGAGCACCACGCACACCGCCCACGAATCCGACCACGAAAGCCGCACGTCGTCGAGGCGCCCCTGCGCCACGGCGACCATCACGTCCACGAGGTCGCTCTCAAGCCGCGGCAGCACCACCTGCGCTTCCGGGTCGCCGAAGCGCACGTTGAACTCGAGCA
>CAZBEP010000273.1:0-2627 GCA_964490925.1 uncultured Eggerthellaceae bacterium
GTCGACTACTACGTGTTCCGCGAGCTTTTGCAGCAGGCCGCGCAGGAAAACGACGTGAGCGTCACGGACGAGGAGGTGCAGACCGGCGTCGACACGGCCCGCGCGCGGTTCGAGTCGGACGAAGAGTGGACGTCGTACCTTGCGAGCGTCGGGCTCAACGAGGAAACCTACCGCGACCAGGTGCGCCTCACCCTGCTCCAGGACGCGCTGATTGCGGAGCTGGGGGCAGACGTGGTGGCGAGCGACGACGAGGTGCTCGAGTACGTGCAGGCCTACGCGACGACCTATGATGGGTCGAAACGGTCGAGCCACATCGTGTTCGCTGCCGACGACGAGGCGACCGCCCAAGACGTGCTTGAGCGGATCAACGCCGGCGAGATCGACTTCGCCGAGGCGGCAGCCGAATACTCTATCGACGAGGCGACCGCCGAGTCGGGGGGAGACGTCGGCTGGGACGCCGCCTCGACCTTCGTCGACGAGTATCAGGCGGCGCTCGACGAGCTTGAGGTCGGCGAGGTGAGCGGGCTGGTCACGAGCGAGTACGGCATCCACATCATCATGTGCACCGACCAGTTCTTCGCGCCCGAGACGGTCGAGTCGCTCGACGACGTGTCCGAGGGGTTCTTGGAGGAGATGCGCGCGTCGGCCGATTCGGCCGCGAAGCTGTCCGCGTACAACACGTACATGTTCGAGTTCGAGGAGGCGGCCGAGATCGAGGAGACGTATCTGCCCGACGACGCGCCCTACGTGATCGACCTGGTTCCCTACGAGCAGGCCGCCTTGGGCCTTGCGACCGAGGACGAGTCTGCCGAGGACGCCTCGTCGACCGAGGAGTCGGCGACGGAGTAGGCGCCGCGCGCCCGCGAGCGCGGCGGGCGGGGAGACGAGCGCGAGCGCGGCGGGCGGGGAGACGAGCGCGGGGGAGGCGGGCGGGGAGCGGGCGCGGGGGCCGCGCAGGATCCCCTCTTTCACCCGCCAGCCGTCGTCCGTCCGCCGCCTGCGGGGAGGGGCGATGCGGCCGACAGGATTCCTCGAAAACAGAGCAGCATTTCTCTCGAAAACAAAGCGCAAAATTCCTCTAAAATCAATTACAAAATAGCTCGAAAACTGATCGCAAAACACCTCGAAAATCAAGTACCCTATGCCTCGAACATCATGCTTGATGGAAGGAAGGCGCCGTGGGCGATGTGAGGTATGGGAGGGAGAAGCCCAAAGGGTATCTTCACCGCATTGTCGACGAGCGGGTCGCGCGCCTGCTCGAGCTGTTCGGAGCGGTCGAGATTCGCGGAACGAAGTGGTGCGGCAAGACGTGGAGTGCGCTCGCTTTCGGCGAAAGCGTCGTCCGCATCGACGACGCGAACGTAAAAACCCTGGTCGCCGCCGACCCATCGGTGGCGCTCGTCGGCGCCGCCCCGCGAGTTCTCGACGAATGGCAGGAGGTTCCCGCCCTGTGGGACGCCGTGCGCCGATCCGTCGATGTCTCGCAGGCGAAGGGCGCCTATATCCTCACGGGATCGTCGATGCCCGACAAGGAGCAGGTATTGCACAGCGGCGCCGGACGGATCGCCCGCATCGACATGTCGACCATGACGCTGTGGGAGCGGGGCGAATCGGAGGGCTCGGTGTCCCTTTCGGGTCTGTTCGAGGGCGATTTCTCTCCTGCGCCCGCAGACGGCGGGCTGGCTCGCGCGGCAGATGCGGTCTGTTGCGGGGGATGGCCGGCCTTGACGGGGGCGACGCCGGAGGACGCCTTGGAGGTGATCGGGCACTACGTCGATGCCCTCCTCGAAGTGAGCGTGCCTCGCAAGGGGGGTGACCCTCGCGTTGCGCGCAAGATCGCGCAGTCGCTTGCGCGCAACGTCGCGACGGCGGCGACGATCGGCACGCTTGCCGCGGATGCGGCGGAGTCGGATGCAGAGGGCCGCCTCGCCGCATCGACCGTGACGCGGTACCTGCGGATGTTCGAGGACGTGTTCTTGATCGAAGAGCTTCCCGGGTGGGACGCGCCGATTCGCTCGAGGTCCCGACTGCGGACGAAGCCGAAGCGGTATTTCGCCGACCCGTCCATCCCTGCGGCGATGCTAGGCTGCTCCCCCGGGCGCTTGCTGCAAGACGCGCAGATGTTCGGGCTGCTGTTCGAATCGCTGTGCGTGCACGATGTCCGCGCGTATGCGTCGGTCGTTCCCGGATGCCATCGGGACTCGATCCGCTACTACCAGGATGCCGACGGGCTCGAGGTCGACATCGTGATCGAGCTGCAGGACGGCCGGTGGGCTGGCATCGAGGTGAAGCTTGGGGAAGACAAGGTGCCCGCAGGCATCAAGAGCTTGCGACGGCTGAGGTCGAAGATTGCGGCGAATCCTGCGGCGAGGAATCCGGAGCCGGCGTTTCTCGCGGTAGTGACGGCGGTGGGGACGATCGCGCGGCGTGACCCCGAAAGCGGCGTCTACGTGTTCCCGCTGACGGTGCTGCGCCCGTAAGGCCGTCGGGTCCGCAGTCGCCCCGGCCGCCCGCGCGCCCGCCCCCCGCCGCCCCGGCCGCCCGCGCCCGCCGCGCCGCGCCCGCGGCCGCCCGCGCGCCGCAGGCGCGGGCGGCTCCTACGCGCTCGCTCTGGCCACTCCGACCAC
>CAZBEP010000274.1:0-2617 GCA_964490925.1 uncultured Eggerthellaceae bacterium
CATACGCTCGATATCCAGCATCTCCTCGGTTGCGGCGTTCGCGACGGTGCAGATTCGTTCCGCGACTCTCCACGCCCCACCTTGTTGTGGGAAATCGGAGAAGTGCGCAAGCTCCTTAAAGCGGCGGTAATTCTGAAATGCAAGGTACTGTTGGTCGAAGGCGTCAGCAACACGGTAACTTTTCCTCAGGTTAGAATACTCCACGTGCTCTTTAATGAGCCTCAGGCAGATAGAGTGGAAGGTGCCGATGTACATCTCTCCAACGTCGAGGTCGACTTCGCAGGCGGCAAGCTCGTTCGAAATGCGGGTCACCAGCTCGCGGGCTGCCTTCTCGGTAAAGGTTGCAACGAGAATCTTCTCTGGGGAAACCTGTTTTTCAAGGATGAGATACGCGACACGCTTGACAAGAGTGAACGTCTTACCCGTCCCCGGTCCAGCCGTGATGAGCAAGGGGCCTTCCGTGGTCTCGATAGCTTTGCGCTGCTCGGCGTTCGCGCCACCAAAGTCGAATGAAGTCATAGGCCACCCCTAACATGAGACGGGCTACATGACGCTCGCCGCAACACAACAGACCCAATCTTACCACCAGAATTTAGGAATCTTTGAAGTAGTACGTCTTCTAGAGGAGGGTTTGTTGGGGTTGGTGGGATCGGAGAAATCCTCCAGTTGAGAACCTTCTTATGGGAACGATGACAAACTGGCTTGCGAATGCTGATGATATCAAAGGTAGGAGCGCGTACTATCATCGATAAGCCAGCGAAGCCAACCTACCGGCAACCGCTGCGCCCGTGAGACACCGGTCGACAAGCGAGCTGCGACGCACACCCGGCATGCCATAGCAGCGAGCATCCATCGCCGCCTGGACAAGCGCGTCTGCGTGCTCAGGCGAAGAGCTCATCCCGAACGGATCTGCACTGAGCTCCTCCTCGTGGAGCGCGTCTGCACGCTCAGGCGAAGAGTGTGGGGTTTTCTGCAAGAAAGCGCTCGACGGGCAGGTTCGCGTCTCCAACAATCATCGGCTGTGTCTGCGGATAGCGAGCACAGAACGCCTCGAGTCCGCCCACGCCTTTCACGCGCCCGCTTTTGACCTCGATAGCGGTCACGGCGTCTCCCCGCGAGACAACAAAATCGACTTCATCGCCCCCATCGCGCCACCATCGAACCTGAAAGCCCTCCTTCGCCGCCCGAGCAAGCAGGCGGGCGCCCACGGCAGACTCCACCACATGACCGCGCACGCTCGGATCCGACGCCAGGCTCCTTTGACCTCCCTCCCCCATCGACGTGATGAGCGATGGGTCGAACACCGCGAACCGCGGGGAGCTTGCGTGCGATCTTAAGGGCTTGACGTCGAACTTCTTCAGGCCGCAGAGCAATCCAGCAGTTTCGAGCAATTCGAGGTAATGAGCGATCGTCGCGGTGTTTCCTCCGTCGTCGAGCTGTCCGAGCACCTTGCGATACGAAACTTCGGAGCCGGAATACTGCACACCGAGAACGAAAAGGCTCCGAAGCAGCGCAGGTTTTCGCACTTCCTCCATGCTGAGGACATCACGCGACAGCGTTGCCTCGATAATGGAATCCCGCATATATTCAATCCAGCGTTCCGGATCGGCGCGCAGGCGAGCGGATCCCGGATAGCCTCCGTACATCAGGTAGTCGTCAAGAGAATACCCGAACGCCTGCTTCGTTTCCGCAAACGACCAATGCGTCGAGCGAATGATCTCGAACCTGCCCGCGAGAGACTCCGCGCAGCCCCTCCGCAAAAGCAAGGTCGACGAACCGCTCAGCACGACAAGAAGGGGAATGTCGTTCCAAGAATCTTCGTCCCAGAGACGCTTGACGACATCCTCCCATCCCGTCACTTTCTGAATCTCATCGAGAACTAAAACCGCAGGTGAACCGTCTTTCACGAGCAGACGCGCCTGCCTCCATTCCGATTCGATCCATGCGCGAGGCGGAACTGCGATCCCATCAGCGGACGCATAGCGGCTCGGCAGCCCTGACGCACGGACGGCCTGTTTTGCAGCAGTGGTTTTTCCCGTTTGGCGAGGCCCAGTAATGATTTGAATAAACGAGCGGGGTTCATGAAGGCGCTCAGATAGTTTTTTTGCAATATCGCGCTCCATTGCAGATCGCTCCTTTTCCTTGTGCGGTCTCTTTCTCACGGCGCTTTCCTCGCGAGGCTTTCCCCTTTGCTGCTGCTCCTCGCGGGATTGCTCCTCGTGCGACCGCCTCTCGCGAGGCTACCCCTCGTACGGCTTTTTCCTCGTGCGCTCCGCCTCTTGTGACTCTTTCCTCGTGAGCCTCCAATAGTGATCAGTATATCTCTCAAATTTGCGAGATACAATGCGCAAAGCTGAGGTGACAGAAGACAAGCTCGATACCATTTCCTCCCGACCTGACGGTTCTTGGATTCTGCGACTATTTCTGATTACGGAGCAACAGACGAACAAGACGCCACAAGGAGAAACGAGGCATCATGTACGTTGTTGAACCTGCCACGATTGACTGGGAGCAAACAGCATAAGATCAGAATCACAAAACCGCCTGCAATAACTGGGTGCGCAGAGTTTGAGCATCAATCACCAAGGAGCCAATCGATCAGGTTCTCGATTTTCAC
>CAZBEP010000275.1:0-2586 GCA_964490925.1 uncultured Eggerthellaceae bacterium
CTCCGGGCGGCCTCTGCCTCGCAGCCGCGTTTCGGAAAGCCGCAGCGGGCGCACCTGGCGGAGGGCCTCACGTTGCGCGCCGCCCTCTTCTCGCACGCGGTTCTGTCGACCCTCGCTTCGCGGGCGGCGGCCGGGAACCCAACCCCAATCCCGGTAAACTTAACTCGCACCACAGATTGCCCGGTCTCGTTTAATCCTCTCTTTACGAGAAAACAAACATGCTCTTTCCGCATAGGAAGGGCTTCCAGGAGCCGAGGGTTGTCCCCCGGCAATTTTTTATAAGAGGCGCGCTGATGTCTCATGGCCGGTGATTCGTAGGCATGTGGAACTCGCCCCGGGCGATTCCGGATCCGTATTCCGCAGACCCCATCGTCTCTTCTCGGCTTGGTCGAGGCTGCCGCGCAGAGCCCGTCCACCTCGTCGTCCGTCGGCATGACGCGCACGATCTCTGCTGCAGAAAGCGGGCTTTCCGAATGAGTGTGGCGCCACCGGAAGATCGCCTTGACGCGGTGGGGGACGGCAACCCCCTGTGGTGACGGAGCGTGTCCCTGAGCCCGGCGTTCACGCTCTCGGCGGCATCGTTGGCGAAGAGCCGCGCCCCTGAGTTCCTGCCGCATCCCCACGAAGGCGGACAAAGTGATTCGCACCTTGTTGCACCAGATGGACGAGGTGATACGAGCTGCCACGAACGAGCTGCCACGAAACAGAACACATAGGGCGCTTACGATTATCGAGTGGGAATACATCCTCTCAAAAACGTATTTCCGCTACCGCACCGCGGCTCCTCCCACGATGCTGCGGCTCGCGAAGTAGGTGATCGCAAGGTAGGTGCCGTAGACGACGACCACGAGCGCCGCCGCGAACGCGATGGCGCCGTAGACCGGCGTGCCGAGCGCGCTGAACAGCGTACTCGACATGACGGTGATCGCGCAGGCCGCGTGACAGGCAGCAAGTGCAAGCGGCGCGAGGAAGTAGAACAGCGTCTGCGAACGCAGCGAGCGGAAGATCATCGAGGCGTCGCAGCCGATCTCGGAGAGCGTCCGATAGCGCGGCAGCGAGTCGGCCGTCTCGGAAAGCTGCTGGATAGCGAGCAGTGCCGCCGTCGCAATCAGGAACACGAAGCCGATATGGAGCGCGAGATAGGTGATGATGAGCCTCATGCCGCCCATCTGGGAGACCATCGCGCTCGCGGAGAATACGTTAGACACCGGCCAGAGCTTCGACTGGTAGGAAAAGCCGTTGTTGCAGCCCGCGTCTCCCTCGACGTCGGGCTGCATGAGCGCGATCCCTTCGCGCAGAAACGCGTCTCCCTCGGCGCGCGAGACGCCGTCGGCGTACATGATGTCGACGTAGCTCAATGCGGGGACGGCGCCCGCGTCCTTCATCGCCTCGACTACCTCGTCCGACACCACGAGGTAGAGCACCGCCTGCAGCATCATGTTCGTGCCAACTTGCTGCGAGAGCAGCTCGCCGGACGCCGCGAGCGTCTTGCGCAGGCGGTTGACGTTGACCGTGAGGGTGTTGTCGTCGATGAAGGCATCGGACTCCCACAGGTCGCACACGATCTCCTGCCGCGTGAGCACCGTGCCGGCGCTACGCATGAGCACGTGGAGGATCTTGAGTCCGTTGCGGGTCTGCCCGGCCTTCCGTCCGCAGCATTCGACCGCGCCCGCCGCCAGGTCGAGCACGACGCCCTTGCACTCGTGGCGCATGCCGCCCGCCCCCTGCGAGCTGCGCCGCAGAAGCGACGAGATCCGCGCGAGGGGCACAGCCGGGCCGTAGGGCTTCGTCACGTAGTCGTCGGCGCCGAGGTTCATGCCCATGACCTCGTCGAACTCGCTGTCCGAGGAGGTGATCACAATGATGGGGACCTCGCTTGCAGCGCGCAGGTAGCGACAGATCGCGTGACCGTCGGCGGCGGGCAGCTTGAGGTGTCGCAGGGAGCGTCGTTACGAGATGCGGAGCCAAAGCGAGGGGCGACGGCAGACCCCCACTTCGCCCCTGAACTCGGAACCAGACGCTCCCATTATGTCATCATCATCAAATCCCGTGACGGCAGATCCTAGTCGAGCAGGCAGACGGGTTTCAGGCAATCGCGCCGCTTTTTCGCCCACAGGCATTCTTCCATCTGGTCGATGCCGTGGAAGAGGTGCGTGGCAAGAGGCGTCGGGTCGAACTTGCCCAGCGAGATCATTTTCAGGTAGCGCGCGAACAGCTCGCGGCCGCCGGTGCACTGCCACCCGCGGATGTTCTGGGTCTTCATGCCCGAGTTCCACGCAGCCGGCGGGATCACCACATCCTCGTAGTAGGCGTTCAGGCTGCATACCTCCCCGCCCCCGCGCGTGAGCGCGATGGCCTGGGCGACCAACGAAGCGGGCCCGCCCCCCAGAACGCTCACGTCGACGGCGCCGCCGTTCATGTCCATGATCTGCTCGACGACGTCGCCTTCTTTGTAGCTCACGACATCGGTTGCCCCCCACGCCCTGGCTATCTCGATGCCCTTGGGATTCGTGCCGATCGCGAAGATGCGGCCCGCGCCCTTCATCGCCGCAGCGGCGACGGCGCACAGACCAACCGGGCCGATGC
>CAZBEP010000276.1:0-2571 GCA_964490925.1 uncultured Eggerthellaceae bacterium
GTCGTCTCGGAGTCGGGCGTCGGCTCGACGATGCGGAAAGACGTCCAGACTGTCCCCGAGAAGTTCCCCGTGCCGGAAAGCATGACCCTTCCCGTCCCTACCCCGTCGTTGGATTCGTAGGACACCGTGTAGTCGACGCCCTCGACGAGCGTCGTGCCGTTGTAGGTCAGCACCGGGTCGGGCTCGACGGGGGAGCCGTCGTACTCGTACGAGGACCCGATCGCGACATCGACGTTGATCAGAGACACTCGGGTCACGGAAAACTCGTACTCGACCGTACCGCTCACCGAGCCGAGGCCGGTGATCACGACGGTCGCCGTACCGACATTCCGGTTGTTCTCGTAGGACACTTCGTAGTCGACGCCTTCGACGAGCGCCGTGCCGTCGAGCGTCACCGTCGGGACGGGCTCGATGGCCGACCCGGTATAGACGTAGCTTTGCTCGATGCCTCCCACCTCTGCAAAGAGCAGCGCGTTCGAGCTCGCCGACGCGCCCGTCTCCACGTCGATCGAGTAGAACGTCGGCGTCGTGGTGCCGTAGCTCGCCAAGCTGCGGGGCGTGCCCGTCACGTACCAGACGACGTCGTCGCCGACGACGACGGGCTGGCAGTCCGACAGCTCGGCGTTCATCGTGCGGACCTCCGACGCGAGCGCGCCCTCGCCGTCGAGGAACACATAGGACACGGTTCCCGTCGGAGAGAAGGACGCGCTGCTGGTGGAGCTCTCTGTGCGCTCGAAGTTCTCCCACAATGCGAGAAAGCGGTTCTCGTCGATCTTCACGAGCATCGGCATGCCCGCCGAGGTCGACCCGCGGTCGGCGTTGTTCGTGAGGGCCACGGTGCGCAGGTCGCCCGTGTCGGGAGAGTACGTCGACACGTAGGCGTTGCGCGCGTAGTACCCGAAGTCGGCCGAAGTCGAATAGAGGCTCTGGTCGATGGTGTTGTAGGCCGCGAGCAGCGTGCCCGCCGATTCGGACGACGAGAACCCGCCGACCGCGACGCCGGTGTCGTTGGCGCCGACCGTCCCGGCGATTTCGAGGACGTTCACGTACGAGGAGGTGCCGAACTGCTTGAGGACGACGCTGCGCGGGTAGGCGTCGCCGTGGTCGAGCGCCCACATGCTGCCGTCGAGCTCGGCGAGGAACTGGTTGAACGAATGGCTCACGTAGCCGTACGAGTTGCTGATGTTTGAGACCGACGTCTGGCGGCTCTTGAGCTCCATCGTCGCCTCGTCGACGAGGAACGTCATATTCGCCTGATGGTGCAGGCCGTCGCTTGACGCGTACATCTCGTGGCTCGTGCGGATGTAGAGCGTGCCGCCGGACTCGGCCATGCGAAGCGATCCGGCATCGAACGGGATGTACGTGTTGATGGCGGACAACTCGAGGCAGTCGGCGTACTCCCACGACGTCGTGTACTTCGTCACCCGCACGACGGGCAGCGAATCATCCTCGTCCGGGTTGTTCTGGCCCGTGACGACGTAGTAGCCGTCCTCGCCGGCGAAGAACCCGCCCCAGATCACACTGTTGCCGGCCGCCATCACGCTCGGCGTGTACGTCTCCTCGGCGATCGTGCGCGACGACGAGATCTCGAGGTCGGGCGCGGTGCCGACGTAGTCCTCGACGATGAGCGCGCCGTCGACGTACTCGACGCGCTGCACGGATCCGGCCGGCGTCACGTGCAGATAGCTCGTCATCGGACTCGAATAGCGGTCGTAGTCGTACTGCCAATTCCCCGTGTTTCTCGACTCGACCGGCTCAACGGACGCGAGCGCCTGCGCGCCGCCCTCCACCGCCGCGCTATCGTCGGCCCATGAGACCGCCGGGCACAGCCCGACAGCGAGCGCCGCCGCCAGCAGCGTGCGCGCGAGCTTCCCGGCGAGACGGCCTTCCCTACGTTTCATGCGCGCTCCCTTTCTTCCTGTTGTTTCGCGATGCCGTTTCGCGAACGGCCTGATCTGCCATCCACTTCCGCGTCGCCATTATAGCGCGGTCGAAAGCGATGCGAAGAGCATTCGGATCAACGAGGACTTCAAGCGTGAAGCCGTCGTCATCTTCGGCTCTGTCGGCCTGAGCTGCAGCTTACAAGGAAACATACATGCGCGGGGTGGCGGCCGCGGGCGCGGGGTGGGTGGCGGGGTGGCGGCGGCCGCGCGGCCGGCGCGGGCACGGGAAGCGGAGTCGCCGGCGCGGGGCGCGTGTGCGGCCGGCGCGGCGTGCCCTACCCGCGAAAAAGTGGCGAAAACGGCTCGGATCCGTGGCGTCGGGGGATCCGGGGCTCCGCGCCCGGCGTTGCGGAGCCGGGGGCGTCCGCCGCTCGGGGTGCCCGGCCTCTCGGAGCCGCCGGACAGCAGGGGTGCCGCAGGGCAGCAGGGGCTCCACCCGCGATTTCCCGGCGGAAACGGGGCCTTTCCGCAACCTCGTCCCGCTTCGAGCCGCGCGGCGCGCGGGCGGGGGCGCGGCGGTTCGTACGGCCGGCGGTCCGCACGGCCGGCGGGGCGCCCGCGATCTGCGGTTCGGGAGGAGTTAGCCACGGCTTGGGAGGAATCGAGGGCGGCGCACGCACGGGAAGGC
>CAZBEP010000277.1:0-2557 GCA_964490925.1 uncultured Eggerthellaceae bacterium
TTCAGAGAACGCCTCGCCGCCGTGCGCGCCGCCGCAGCTTGGCAGCCTGCCTCGCTACGAGCCTGCGATCATGTCGATACCCTGCTGCAGGGTGTCGGCGTCGATGGCTCCGCTCGCCCGGGCGAGGACGACCCCTTCCGCATCGATGAAATAGGTGGCCGGGATAGAGGAGATCCCGTATGCGACCGCGGCCTCGGAGTCCGTGTCGAATACGACCGGGAAGGTGTAGCCTCCCTCCTCGAGGTAGGCCGTCGCGCTCTCGACGGTCTCGCGCGAGCCGTCGGTGAGGTTCACCATGAGGAACTGCACGCTTTCGCCGAGCTCTTGGTACGCCTCTTCGAAATGAGGCATCTCGCTCTGGCACGGGCCGCACCAGCTCGCCCAGAAGTTCAGCACGACAGGCGCGCCCTCGAGGCTCGAAAGGCTCACCGCAGAGCCGTCCGCGTCATAGGCGACGAAATCCGGCGCCTCTGTCGCGCCTTCGTCTCCCTGCGATTCGCCGGATTCCGTCTGCGCCTGCGTCGCAAGCTGGTTCGCGTCCACCGACGAGGCGAGCAGCGCATACGCCGCGCCTGCGCCGACCAGCACGACGACCAGCGCCGCAGCGACGACGACCGCCCTTTTGCTTCCCATCGCTCCTCCTCTTTCTCCGCGCGCTTTATGCGAGCAGCGTCAGCAGCCGCCCGATCGTCCCCGTCGCCATGAGGACGCCGAGCGCGACGAGCAGCGCGCCGCACACCTTGTTGATGACTGCGTAGTGGCGCTTGATGGCGTCGAATGCCGATTTGAGCGAATCGATCAGCACGGCGCTCACGACGAAGGGAATACCGAGCCCGAGCGAGTACACGAGCAGCATCAAGACGCCCTCCAGCACGTGGGCCTGCTGCGAGGCGAGCATGAGGGCGGATCCGAGGAAGGTGCCCACGCACGGCGTCCACCCGACGGAGAATACCACGCCGAACGCGACTGCGGAGAAAAACCCCATGGTGCCGACGTCGTGGGATCGGGCAATGCCGCGAAAGAGGTTGAGCTTGAACACGCCGAGGTAGTTGAGGCCGAAAAAGATCACGACGAGGCCGGAAACCGCGTTCACGACGGTCTGGTACTCGCGCAGCAGGCTTCCCGCCGTTCCCGCGAGCGCGCCGAGCGCGACGAACACGACCGTGAAGCCGAGCACGAACCCGAGCGCGTTCGCAAGCGTATTCTTGAGGTCGCGCTCTCCCCCGCCCGAGAAGTACGACACGTAGATCGGCAGCATCGGCAGAAGGCACGGGGAGATGAACGTGACGACCCCCTCGAGAAACGAGATGAGGTACTGCACTCGAGGATCCCCCTCCTTTCGCCGCAGCGCTCGTCAAGGCGGCCGCTTGGAAGAAACGGCCGCAGCCTCGGTATCGCCCAACGGCCGCGCCGCGCACCGTCCGACGGCCGCAGCCTCGGCACCGCTCGGGCGCGGGCGGGACGGGCGCGCCCGCTAGCCGTTGTCGCGAGCCGAGGTCCAGCTGAACATCGCCCGTATCTTCTCGCCGGTCTTTTCGATCTCGTGCTCGTTGGTCTTGGCGCGCTGCTCGAGCAGCCATGCGTGGCCTCTCTTGCAGTCCTCCATGAACTCGTGCGCGAAGGAGCCGTCCTGGATGCGCGCGAGGATGTCCCTCATCGCGGCGCGCGACTCGGCGTTTACGACCTTCGAGCCGGCGTAGTACTCGCCGTATTCGGCCGTGTTGGAGATCGAGTGGTTCATGAAGTGGATGCCCGACTCGTACATGAGGTCGACGATCATCTTCATCTCGTGGTACACCTCGAAGTACGCCAGCTCCGGCGGGTAGCCCGCCTCGGTCAGCGTCTCGAAGCCCGCCTTGACCAGCTCGACGAGGCCGCCGCAAAGCACCGCCTGTTCGCCGAAGAGGTCCTCTTCGGTCTCCTCCTTGAACGTCGCCCTGATGACCCCCGAGCGCGCGCCCCCTAAGCCCCACGCATACGACAGCGCGAGATCCCACGCGCGCCCCGTGTAGTCCTGCTGCACGCAGGCGAGGTCGGGCACGCCGGAGCCCTCGACGTACTGGCGGCGCACGATGTGTCCCGGCCCTTTCGGGGCGACCATGATGACGTCGACAAAGTCGGGCGGTGCGATGTATCCGTAGTGGACGTTGAAGCCGTGCGCGAACGCGAGCGCGTCGCCCTCGTGCAGGTGCGGCTCGATGTGCTCTTTGTAGACGGCCGCCTGGATCTCGTCGGGAATGAGGACCATGACGAGATCGGCCTCCTCGGCGGCCGCGGCCATCGTCATGACCTTGAGGCCGGCCTCCTCGGCGGCCTGCCAGGACGCCGAGCCCTCGCGCAGGCCGACGCGCACGTCGCAGCCGGAGTCCTTGAGGTTGAGCGCATGGGCGTGCCCCTGGCTCCCGTAGCCGATGACAGCGATCTTGCGTCCCCGGATGACCTGGGGGTCGACGTCGTTTTCGTAATACACGGTAACAGCCATTGGTCTTGCGTCCTTTCTCGTGACTGCGGTTCCCTTGTATGTTGTCAGGCTCACGGCCTGGAATTTTCTGTTCGA
>CAZBEP010000278.1:0-2547 GCA_964490925.1 uncultured Eggerthellaceae bacterium
TCGACGCGTCGATCGCGCTCCACATCGTGCCGCTCCAGTTCTGAAGCTCCCACGGCCAGTACTTGTTCAGCGCAATAACATAAGGTCCCTTGATCGTGCTGGCGCTGTAGAAGGCCGCATCGGCGTTGTACATGATCCCTTCGCCGCTGTTCAGGTCGATCATGACGAAGCCGACCGACTTTCCGGCGCTCTGGTAGCCGTTGATGATCGACCACAGGTCGTTTGCCGTCTGTTCGCTGATGCCGTTCCAGCTGCGAAACACGCTCAGGCCGTCGCTCGCCGCGGAGTCGAGCACCGAAACCAAGTCCGCAAGGCTCAGGGGCGCCATCGTGGTCGGCACGAGGTAGAACGACTGCAGTCCGTCGGAGGGGTCGTAGGCGGCGAGCTCGGCATTGCTGCCCTGGGCGGTCCCCGTAGAGGCGACGGCGAACTCGCCGAGGGCCGACCTCAGGACAAAGCCGCCCGCGCCGTTCCACTCGACGCCCCACAGCTGCGCGGCCGAACCCGTCCACGCATATTGCTGAATATTCGTCCCTGCCGCGGGAACTGCGTTCAGCGCGTCAAGATAGAGCAACGACCATGCGTTGACGATGTAGTACAGACCGTTGCCGGCGCTTGAGACGAAGAACTTTTGCGCATTCGTCGCGTTGTCGCCCCACAGCTGCACGTTCTCACCCCAGGTGAACGTACCGCCATTGACGTCGAGCACGAGATCGGGATTCGCCGCTAAGGAAAATGCATACATACCGTCTTCAAGCAGAACCGTCGCAAGGAAGTTCCATGAGAACAAGGGGGTTGAGCTTGTTCCGGCTACAAGGGCGCAGCCCTGATCAAGCCCCGTTGCCCCGAGCAGGCGGTCGGTGCCATCGGCAAGGACGAAGGCGAAGTGCCCGTCGTTAGTCGCCTGAATGAACCATTTCTGAAGTGCGGCGTCGCTTGCGGCGCTCTGGACAACCGAGCCGTCGTCGAGCACCGTCAGGTAGAGGCCGGACACAATCCCGGCAATCGAGTAGCTGCCGTCGCCGTTAGCGACCACCTTGAACTTCTGCGCAAAAGTCCCATTCGACGCATATAGCTGAACCGTCGCGCCGCTCTCCCGCGATCCGCCCGATATGTCCATCGTGACATAGGTGTTGCCGCCGTTGCGCAGCGCCACGAGCTCTCCCGAGAACACCGGCACGGTCTCGACAAGATAGAACTTTTGAGCGGCAGTCCCGTTGCTCGCGTACAGTTGCACTGCGCGACCGTTTTCAGCACGGCCGCTGTCGACGTCGAGAACAAGCCCGCCCACTGCCGACACAAAGGTAAGCGAGCCGTCGGAGTTCACGATAATGTGCCAAAGCTGGGCAGCCGACATATTAGGATAATACTGGTTGATGAGCGTTCCAGACGCTGCGACGGCTCCAACCACGTCGACGGCAAGCCCCGAACCGTAGTTCGTGACGACGTAGTACCCGCTCCCCTCGTCGTAGTTCAACGCAAAGGCCTGCGCAAGCGTTCCGTTTGACTGATAGATTTGGACAGACGCCGCCGCGCTTCCCGAGCCCGAATCGATGTCGAGGGCATAGTCACCGTTCAGAGCCGACACAATCGTATAGGCGCCGTCAGCGAGCACCGCTTCGCATTTACGCAGATACCAGAGCTGCGCAACCGTGCCGTTTGAGCCGTAGATCTGGACGTTCGTCCCACTGGCCGACGATGCTCCGAGAACGTCGAGAACCAGGCCGCTTCCCACGTTCACTAACACGAAGGGGCCGTCCTCGCCATACCCTTCAGCGCGCCTGATATACCAGAGCTGCGCCCCCGTGCCGTTGTAGGCATACAGCTGAACGTTCGTTCCTGCCGTCGTGCCGCCGCTGTCTACGTCGAGAACCTTGCCGGATACCGCGTTCCTCACCACGTAGTACCACTCGCCCGAGCCGTCTTGCCCGACCGCCCGGATCTGGAACCGCTGTGCGCCGGAATAGTTGTTCTCGTAGATCTGCGCGTTCGCGCCGTCGTCGCTCGAGGCTCCGTCGACGTCCAGGACGGCCCCCACGGCGGACTCGATGATGTAGGCGCCCTCCTCGATCTGCTCGATGAGAACCAGCTCGTTTGGGTCTTCTTCGCCCGGGCCGTCCTCCTCATCATCATCGAGGGCTTCGGGCGAAAGCCCTTCGGGCGAGGCCGGCCGAGGCGCATCTCCGCTCTCGGCTTCGCTCTCGGGCGCTTCGTCGGCAGTCCCATCGGCGTGATCGTCGGCCTCGTCGGCCTCTTCGGCCTTTTCGGCTGTCGCCTCGACCGCCGCGTTGCCGGAAACCGCCGCGCCCGACTCTTCGACGAAGGCCTCCGGGCCGGAAACCTCGATGTCCAGAGGGAGGGGACCCTCGTCCGCATAGGCGACGGAGGCGCTCGCCAGGGCGAGGGAAAACGCACACGCGATACCGAGAAGAGACCTTTTCATGGCGTCCCCCTTCGAGGGCGATCTCCGGCGATCCATGCAGCCTGCCGATGTGTTCCCATGCGACATCCCGATAATAATCCAATAACCAGGCTTCTGCAGCATAG
>CAZBEP010000279.1:0-2547 GCA_964490925.1 uncultured Eggerthellaceae bacterium
CAATCGTCATTCCCGCGCTTTGCGCCTTTGATGTAAGAGGCAAAGCGCGGGTTATGGCCCAGATTAGCTGTCGGAATCATTCCGTGGTGGCATCCGTGTCGTCGGTGTCCTCTGAATCATCCGAGTCGTCACTCGTTCCCAAGGCGGCTTCCTCATAGGGAGTCAGATCAATCACATAGGAGGCGTCATCGGGCAGGTCAGCACGCTCAATCTCGGCCGCCTCCTCGAACTCGTTCATGTAGTCGGAGTATGCCTGCTGCTTGACAACCGTATCGGCCATCTCGCGCATCGTTTCAAGGAAGCCCTCGGACACATCATCAAGCGACTCGATCGTCTCGGGCGATTCAAACTGGTCGGTGCACATGATGATGTGGATGCCGTAGTCACTCGTGACCAGCCCGCTCACCTCGCCAACCTCAAGCTCATCAAGCGCCGTCTGGTACTCGTCAACGAAGGTCGCCGCAGCATCCCAACCAACATCGCCGCCGCCTTCCGCGCTTGACTCGTCAAGCGAGTACTCGGCAGCAGCCTCTGCGAAGTCCAGCTCGCCCGCATTGATCAGGTCAAGCACCTCCTGGGCCGACTCTTCATCGTCGGCGGCGAACAGGATATGGCTCGATCGCTTCGATCCGTCGTAGGAGGACGCGTATATCTGCACGTAAGCAAGCACTTCTTCGTCAGAGGCACTCACATCGGCTCCAATGGCCTCGATCATCTTCTCTTGAAGAAGAGTCAGCTTCAGTCGGTCGCGATAGGTTTCCTCATTCAGAGCCGAAGAAGCGAGTGCAGCTTCAAATTCCTCGTCAGAGCTGAACTGCTCACGCGATGCCTCGTACTCTTCCGTGATCTCCGCCTCCGTCGCGCTCACACCGTAGTCCTCAGCCGCCTGCAAAAGCAGCTCGCGGTTGATGTAGTAATCGAGCACTTCCTCGCGCATCGAATCGATCGTGTATTCGTAACTAACCAGCCACTCCCCCCAGTCGTCGTCATCTTCGAGACCTCGGGCACTCCGGAAGTTTTCGATGTAGGCAGTGATCGCATTCTCGCCGATCTCGACGCCATTAACCGTCGCGGCCACGCCGCCCGAGATGTCCGTCGTATCGAGCGTAGGATCCGTTGTCGACTGGCAATTGGAAAGCCCCACAGCGCAAAGCAGCACGAGTACGCACGCCAAGATCGCCAAGGCCATCCGCCACCGCAGGGGTCGCTTATGCCGATGCTCCGTTTCGTCCTCTGTTTTCCCCTCTGTTTTGTCCTCCGTTTCTCCCTCTGTTTCGCCCTCTACTTTGCTCTCTACTTCGCCCTCCGTTTTGTTCCTCGTTTCGTCCTCCGCTTCGCCTTCTACTCCGCTCTCTCCTTCATCCTCTGTTTTGCTCTCTGCTTCACGCCTCGTTTCGCCTTCTTCTTCGCCCTTCGTTTTATTTTCGAAAGTATTCTCTGCTCCCATATGCGCTCCTTTCTCATCACCGGTCTGCGCTCTTACATCCATCTCCGGCGCATGTCATGCCCTAGAAAACACTGATCGATTCCTTTCGCACACACCGCAGCCTTATGCAAACCCGCATCACGCAGCCGCAAGCACCCGGCCATAGGCCCGGCTACGAATCTGGCTACAGACCCAGCCAGATCCAACTACATCCGCCAGAACTTCCATAAAATCCACTTGGGCCAGCCCACATATATGCGCGCGTTCTTGAAAAAGGCCCGGTAATAGCCCTTCACGCGATCAAGGTCCTCTTCAGAAGGCTCTATTCCGCCAAAGGCGACGTCCTGAGCCAGACTGCTCACGTAGACGAAATCCACCCCGTTCGTGTCGCGCGTGAAGGGCACCATCGCCCGACTGAAACTGACCGCAAACTCAAGCGGTGTCAGGTAATCGGACTTGCGAATCTTCAGGCGAGAGAAGCGCTTCAGCAAAAACGTATACAGAAACCAAGTCTGATAGGCGTTCGACCGGCCAGCGATCCGTTTGAGCCGCCAGGTTCGTCGATAGCGCTGCAAAAGGATGATCGCCACGATGAGCAAAATGATAAGCAGCGCAATGATGATCGCGGTAATTTCCAGAACGATCCACGCCGAAGAATTGTCCCCCTCGCTGTCCTCCGACAGATCGATCCCCATCACATTCGACACAATCTCGGCGATCGCTGTTCCGCGCAGGGCATCAAGGGGCGATTGGTTCTGATTGCTGCCGCCTTCGCCGGTCTGCGAGGTCTCGTCCTCGTCGTCGCTGGTGTTCGAAGAGGTATCGTCGCTGTAAGTGTCCGCGGTCTCGTAGTCGTTGGCGTTCTCGTCAACCGGAGGCGAGACGTATTCCTCGAAGAGTTTGATATCAGGCGTTGTCAGGCCGCTCACCGCGATGATGCCATAGAACACCCCGAGTCCAACAAGGACGCAAACCACAGTAATGATTGCGGAAAAGACCGATGCCCCAAGAAACGAGGTTCGCTTGACGCGGTTCGCCGAATAGACCGACTGCTTGTAGCAGTGATAGATGAACAGCATGCCAATCCCCGCCACAACGACAAGCGTCGCCGGAATGCCGGG
>CAZBEP010000280.1:0-2545 GCA_964490925.1 uncultured Eggerthellaceae bacterium
GGAGCATAGGGGGATCGAACCCCTGACCTCAGGCTTGCAAAGCCCGCGCTCTCCCGGCTGAGCTAATGCCCCTCGTCGTGCGCACCTCGACCTCGAATATGAATAAACGCTCCATCGGCTCGCTCGGCTCGCGGTGGAGCGCTTATCGCAAACATGGTGGGCCCGAATGGATTTGAACCAGCGACCTCACGCTTATCAGGCGTGCGCTCTAACCGACTGAGCTACGGGCCCACATCAAAAGTGCCTGAACACTCTAGCGCAGGGAGTCGAGTGGGTCAAGGGTGTTTCGCCGGCGTTTTCAGGAAATCGGCGCAGCGCACGAAGATGCGGAGGAAGCGAAGCGGCCCGCCCTCGGCGCCGGGGACGGGCCGCGCGACCCTCGTGGGGAGCCCCCGGCATAGCCCGATGGAGTAGAATGAGATGCGACAGCGGATCGGTCGGCTCCCACAAGGAGCCTTTCGACAGATCCGACTCCTTTTCGAAAGGAGGAACCGTGATACCCGTCCACATCCACACCCTCATCGTCTCGGGGTCGCACGCGCCCTCGATCGTCGTGCTCAGGCCCGTCGACGAGAAGCCGACGAACGGCGTCTACCGCGTCGTCCCGATCTGGATCGGCTCCAACGAGGCGACGCAGCTCGGGGTCGCCCTCGAGCATGCGAGGTTCGCGCGCCCCATGACTCACGACCTGTTCCTCGACGCGCTCACGAACCTCGACGCCCGCGTCGACCACGTCGTCATCAGCGACGTGCGGAAATCGACGTTCTTCTCGCGCCTCTACCTTCGCCAGCACGACCGCCTCATCGACCTCGACGCCCGCCCGTCAGACGCGCTCGCGCTCTCGGTCCGCCAGCAGGCGCCCATATACATCGCCGACGACGTGCTCGAGCGGGCGTCGTTTCCCTACGTCGTCCGATCCCATATGAGCGAGAAAGAGGAGCTCGACAGCTTCCGCACGTTCCTCGAAGAGGTCGCGCCGGCGGACTTCGAATACTTCGAGCTGCACGAGGGGGACAGAACAGACGCCGACGAGGGGAACGACGCGGCCTCGCTCTGAACCCTCGCGGAATGCGCCTCGACCCTTACGGGGCGGCGCCGGGCGCCTCCCTGCGCGCGAAGGCTCACTGCTCCTCGTCGAGATCCTCCTCGCCGAAGCCTCCTTCGTGATCCACCTCGAGGCCCGTGTCGCCTTCGGCCTTCGGCTTCTTCTTCTTGCCGCTCGACGCGATGGCGACCGCCGTCACGCGGTCTTTGTCCGCCACGTTCATGACCCGCACCCCCTGGGTCGATCTCCCGAGTTGGGAGATTCCCGACACCGGCGTGCGCACGACGACCCCCTCCTCGGAGACGACCATGACCTCCTCGCCTTCGCGCACGATCTTCATCGCGGCGAGCAAGCCCTTCTTGTGCGTCATCGTGATGGTGAACACGCCCTGGCCGCCGCGGTGGTGCTCCGAGTACTCGGCGACGGGGGTGCGCTTTCCGTAGCCCTTCTCCGTGATGACGAACAGCTCCGATCCGGGCTTGGCGATCTCCATGCCGAGCAGGCGGGAATCGGGCGGCACGTTCATGCCGCGCACGCCCATCGTGTCGCGGCCCATGGCGCGGACCTCGGCCTCGTTCCACAGGATGGCCTTGCCGGCGGTCGACACCATCATCACCTTGTCGCCCGGCGCGACGCGGCGCACGGAGATGAGCCTGTCTCCGTCCTTGAGGCTGATCGCGATGAGGCCGTCTCGGCGCGTTCGGTCGTAGAGCCCCATCGAGGTCTTTTTGACCATGCCCTGCTCGGTCGCGAACATGAGGAACTCGCTTTCCGGGAAGTCCTTCGTCGCGATGACGGCCGCGATAGCCTCGTCCTTCTCGAACGGGAGCAGGTTCACGATCGCCGTGCCGCGCGCATGGCGCGACCCCTCCGGAAGCTCGTAGACCTTGAGGCGGTACGCCTTGCCGCGCGTCGAGAAGAACAGCATGTAGTCGTGGGTCGAGGCGATGAACAGGTGCTCGACATAGTCTCCGTCTTTGAGGTTCACGCCCTGCATGCCCTTGCCGCCGCGCTTCTGCTGGCGGTACGTCGTGACGGGCAGGCGCTTCACGTAGCCGGCCCTCGTCACGGTGACGACCATGTTCTCCTCGGCGATGAGGTCTTCGACGTCGATGTCTTTCGCCGGGGCCGCGAGGCGCGTCTTGCGGGGCGTGCCGAACCTCTTCTTGATCTCGCCGAGCTCCTCTTTGATGATCCCGCGCACGAGCCCCCCGTCGGACAGGACGCGCCTGTAGTAGGCGATCTTCTCGCGCAGCTCCGAAAGCTCCGCCTCGATCTTCTCGCGCTCGAGGCCGGTGAGGCGGCGCAGGCGCATCTCGAGGATGGCGTCGGCCTGCCTCTTCGTGAGCCCGAAGCGCGCGGTCAGGCGGTCTCCCGCCTCCTTGTCGGTCTGCGAGGAGCGGATGATGCGGATGACCTCGTCGATGTTGTCGAGCGCGACCACATAGCCTTCGAGGATGTGCGCGCGCTCCTCCGCCTTCGCAAGCTCGTAGCGCGTGC
>CAZBEP010000281.1:0-2537 GCA_964490925.1 uncultured Eggerthellaceae bacterium
CCGAAGCCTAAGCGAGGCGCAGCGGTCGATGAGGCCGAGGATCCAGGGGAGCGACCCGGCGCGGAGGCGGGCGGAATGGATTGATCGGCGTTTCCTCAGACGGGATGTCGTCCGTCGGCGTCTTGGCTCGCGCATCGCGTGCGGCCTGGAAGCCTGATTCCCAAAAGCACGACCTCCCTTTCCAGCCTTTCGGCCAGACCCAGGCAGAAGAACGCCGCGAAAGGGTGCGGATCATCGCGCAGCCGGAACGCGCGAAGGACGGCTCTGTGCGAGCGCGGCTTTCTGCTTGGATGTTCACAGGCCCGAATCCTCCGACAGCAACAGCACGTTGCCCATCAGGCGACTCGTGCGGTCGTTACACCTCCTAAAACCACGAGGCGCTTAGATCCTCAGAAAGCCGCGCCTTCAAGGTCGGCCGCGATGGCATCGCCCCGCCCATCCAGCTCGCCGCCTGCAGCGGCTTCTTCCGATGCCCAAAACTCGACGCTCAGCCCGTTCGCCAGCTCCTCCTTGCTGGGGGGGGTGCGGGAGATATTTTGCCGCAAACACCTGATCGTTGCCTTCGGGCAGCGTGTACTCGACGATCGAATCGCTCTTGTCGGCGCACAGCACGATGCCTATGGGCGGATTGTCTCCTTCGTTCATGTACCACCTGCGCGCCTCGCTGTCGGCGACGCGAGACAACCTGCGGCAATGCGCCCAGCTCAATTCGTGACGCAGTGCGTCACGAATCGGAAACGCAAGATAGAACTGACTCCTGAAGCTCTTTCGGCCTTTACCGAGCGGGTTCCGCGCCGCTTCGATGCTGAGCGGTGCGTTCCGAATCGGGCAGCCCCGCCCAACGACGCGCATCTCACCTCATCGGGGCGCAAACGCCCAACCGGCTCGCTAACCCTGCTCACTGCGCACCGCCCTCGCCCGCGTCCTTTTCCTGCTGCAGCAAAAACATTGTTCTCTGAGCTTCTATTTCCGCCCGCAGCTGCTCCTCGGTAGGCAGGTAGAGCTCGTATTTCGCAGCGAACAGCTGCTCGTTGCCTTTGAGTATCGAATAGTGCGCGATGTCCTCGCTCGTCTCTGCGCACAGGACAATCCCCAGCGTAGGGTTGTCGCCCTCTTCTCGCTTCATCTCGTCGTACATACGCACGTACATATCCATTTGCCCAACATCCTGGTGGGTAATCTTTTCTGTCTTTAAATCGATGAGCACAAAGCACTTGAGAATATAGTTGTAGAACACAAGGTCGATGAAATAGTCGCCGTCATACCCGCGAACATGTTCTTGGCGACCAACGAAAGCATATCCTTTCCCCAATTCCATCAGGAACTTCTGCAGATTCGCGAGAATGGCGCTCTCCAGCTCCGATTCGCGAACGCAGGCATCAGGCTCGAAGCCCAGGAACTCGGCTATTACGGGGTTCTTTACGAACTCGAGCTTCCTGTACGCCTCCTTCTGAAACGGTGCGGTAAGCTGCAGCATCTCTTCCTCAACCGGGCCCCTCGCCTGAGATGCAAGCAGGCGATAGTAGTACTGCGAGCTGATGTTTCGCGAGAGGGTGCGCGCGCTCCAATTCTGGTTTGCCGCCTCTCGCTCATACCAAGCTCGCGCCTCCGAATCGTGCACGCGAATGAGCTCGCGATAGTGGGTCCACGAAAGGAGGGGGGATTTTCCACGCACCGAGTGGAGAATCTCGGGGAACTGCCGATAGAAACTCAAGAACTGGTAGAGGTTGGTCTTGCTGAATCCGCGCCCGTATTCCTGCGTGAGCCCCTTCGCCAACGAAACGATGGCCGCCGCGCCATACTCCGCAACATCTTCATTGCCCAAAACCTCCTCCGCAATGCGTCTGCCAAGCAGCCAATTGCGTTGGACGAGCGCGACATTCACCGCCGCGCGAGCAGCCGACTGCGCGCCGTCTATGATGGTACGTGCGTCGGCAAAAAGATCGCCCGTATTCGAGTACGCAATGCCAAGATCTGCCTTCTGAATTTCGCTCATCATTCCCCCTCCAGATCGGTGACGATGCGGTCGATAGCGGCGCGCGGCTCCTGTTCGCGAGCCGTGATGCGCGCAATCTCGGCGTTGAGCGCGATGATGTCGGCCTCTTCGCGCATATCGAGCTTCTCCGCGTAGCTGCTCACGGAGAGACGGGCGTCGTTGGACTGCGCGAGCGCGCACAAGACGCAGCGCCTGGAGTCCAGCCCCGCCCATTGACCCTGCCGCGCAGATCGTCGGCAATGGAGCAGACCGTCTTGTGCAGCTTTCTGCGCCGCTGCTCTTTGGTGGACATGCCTCGGCCTTTCTTTTCGATGACGCTCAGGATACCAGTGTCGGGGCCTAGAAGGAGAGAACGTCCCTTTCCCCGACAGGAGCAAGGCCGAGGCTATAGAAATACAAGCATCGCCAGAAGCAAAGACCGCCCTCGACGTTCTGCGCGATCGCCATGGCACCGCATTCTCCGCTTGCAGCCACAGCCTCGCCGCTTAGGTCAAACTGTACCCTCCGGCTCTCTTCACGAGAACACCGTCGGCGACAGCCT
>CAZBEP010000282.1:0-2521 GCA_964490925.1 uncultured Eggerthellaceae bacterium
CCCGACCGGCCTTCATGATCTGCCCCACCTTGCGCGCGGCGGGGGCGGCGGCCTGCCTGCGCACGGCGAACTCCCGGTAGCGCTTGCAGAACCGGTTGTATGACACGGAGGACTCGCCCTTGGCCGGCATCTCGTCACGGTAGATCGACAAGGCAGCCTTGGGGAAGGCGTCCGAGGGAGCGCCCAGACAATGCACTGGAATTCCGACCCTATTTATGTGCAGTCCGCTCGAACATGTGACCCGGCGCAATGAGACTGACGGCATGCACGGGAAGGTAGTACCTGCGCTCGACAAGCTCCACGTTGCCGTTGCCCAGAACGATGGCGCTTTCGGCCTCGCCGCTTTCGAGAATCTTGCTGAGCGCGCTGTGCCTCCTGTAATCCTTGCCTGACTTCACTTCGATCAGGCGAGTTCTGCCCGAGGAAGGATCCTCGACGACGAAATCCACTTCGCCGCGAGCCTTGGTCGAGTAGTAGTGCGGCGAAAAACCTGCCGCCGCAAGCTCTTGGGCGACGGCGTTTTCAAAGATCGATCCGTGGTTTATGTCCGTCTTTCCCTCGATGATCTCGATCTCCACGTCGCCTATGAGACGCGAGGTAAGCATGCCCACATCGTTCATGAAGAGCTTGATCGACGAACGGTCTTCGGCAAGCCCCAGCGGAAACGTCGACTGCCCTACGCGAGTAGAGGCTATGGCAACCCCCGCCCCTTCAAGCCAGTCGAACGCCGTCTCCATGTTCGCGAAGCGCAGGTTCTTGCCCAGACGCGCGTATTTGAAGCGCTTCGTCGGAGTGTTGAGCTGGCCAGGAATGGATTCGTAGACCATCTTGGCTTGCCGCGATTTTATCGGCGACCCAATGTGCTTCGTTATGTCGTCCTTGCACAGATCGAAAATCGCTCTTTGGACGTTTCGCACCGGCGCGATTTGCCCTGAATCGACATGGGATTGAACGGCATCGGGCATGCCGCCTACGAGCAGGTACTTCCTAAATCGATCCATCGGCTGCTCGTGAATGAAATCGGATCGGACACAAGCGACTCGATTGCTTCTTCTGCGGTCTGCCATGCCTGGCGCACGATTCCCGTCGCCATGCAGAACTCCTTGAAGCGCAGAGGATGCATCACGAGCTTTTGAAGGAAGCCGACGGGCAGCGATCGAACGCTGACGTATTCATCGATTCCCAGCAGAGATCCGGATAAAACGACGTCGATGCCATGTCGCTCCGAAAGGAACTTCACCCATGTGAGCATGTCGCCGCATTCCTGCACCTCGTCCAGGAAAAGAAGGGGCTTCCCCGGAACGATCTCCTTTCGGGAGAGCACCGACAAGCGCAAGACGAAATCCTTCAGTCTGTTGCTTGGGAGAGCGTCTCTTTGATGCGTGGGCTTTCGTAGAAGTTGACCTCGGCGAGATCCTCGCATTCGCGATCAGCGAATACGCGTACGAGCGTCGTATTCCCCACCTGCCGAGCGCCGGAAAGCAGGAGCGCCTGTTTCGTTTTGTCGTGTTTCCATTCCAGAAGCTTGCTCATTGCAAGACGCTCAAGCACGGTGCCGACCTCCTCGTTGGGCGGAGAAAACGCGTTTTCCGACCTGCACCAAGAACGCGATCCGGGAAGTTCGCGCCCGCCTTGCGCGTCGGCGCTCAGGAGAGGGTGCTGCGGATGTCGGGCAACCCGCGCGAGGTCGGGATCTCGTGCTTCGACTTCGACGAGCCGGGCTGCGTGAAAACGGCAGCCGGAGCGCCGGGCGGCAACGTCAGCGCGAGGCGCCCAGGTGCCTACGACCCCCGCAATGCGTCCACATGCGGACGACCTTGACGACTACCCCAGGTCTTTTTCGGAGGCGCAGTCTTCGACCGCCTCCGCCCTGCCCGCGAGAAGCGACTCGGCCATACCCGGCACGCCCATGAGGCAGATCGTCTCCTCGACGGCCGCCCAGTCGTCCTCGCCGACGAGCACGGCGCCCTTGCCACGGCTGTTAGTGATGGAGATCGGGGCGCAGCCCTCGTTGACCCTGCTGATGACGTTGTAGATGTCCCGTCTCAGGGCGGCCGCACTGACAGAGGTCATGGCCGTCTCCTAACGCACGCTTTTATGCACGTAATGTTCTGTGATGCATTTTTCGCTCACGTCAGGAGACATCGAACCCCGAGGTCAGGAGCCGAAACGCCCCAGAGCGACCATCACCGCCACGACATCGACGGCCTTGGCGAGCGCCCCGCCCGCGTCGCAGACGCGACCCGCGAGCGGGAGCCGGCTCGGAGGCCGCCAGCCGGCGCGGCCGCCGGAGTCGCAGCGGCGCGCCCGGCCGGGGCGCGCCCGGCTCCCGGCCTCGGGGGTCGACGCCTCCGCCGTGTCACCGCATCCCGTGACGGCACGACCCGGCCGCCCGCACAGACCGGCGAAGCCTCTCGTTTCAAAACATCGAACGTCTCTGCTTCCGTCCCCTCGCGGGGTTAAGGAGCATCAAACCTCCTGACGCGCGGGAAGCAATCCGTCGGCGGCGAGCGAGGCCCGC
>CAZBEP010000283.1:0-2518 GCA_964490925.1 uncultured Eggerthellaceae bacterium
GCGTGCCGGAGCTCATCGAAGGAGTCACGTCGAGCGGGGATGAGGTGCAGGAGGAGGCCGGCGCCGACTATCCCATGCACAACCCGGCGCTCGACCAGTACGACCTGCCCATCACGACTGCTGGGTCGCCCCTCAAATGCCAGATGTGCAAGCACCTCGTCTATCACGGCGCGTCGCCCCGCTGCGTCGAGGCCTGTCCGGCGGGTGCGCGCATCTTCGGTGACGAAGAGGACATCTACGGCGAGATCCACACCCTGCAGGAAAGCTACGAGGCGTCGGTTCTGAATCCGGAAGCGGGAACGGATCCTCGCGTGTACTACATCCGCGAGTTCGGAAAGACATGGTAGACGGCGCGGCCGACGCTCGCGGCGCCGCCGCTGTCGAGCGCGGGGGCGCAGACGGTGCGAAGGGGTTCGGCGTCGCGTCGTCTGCGCTGATCGGAGCCCTTTCCCAGGCGTTTCGCTATCCGCAGGAAGGCATCGAGGCAACGCTTGGGGCGCTGCGGGAGGTCGCGGCGCAGCGCGGCGGGTTCGCCGACAGGGCGCTGCGCGAGCTGATGGCGGCCCGCGCCGGCCTTTCCGACCGCACCGCCGAGCAGCTCGCCTACACGCGGCTGTTCATCGGGTCGTTTCACATGGAGGCGCCGCCGTATGCGTCGTACTACCTTGACGGCGGCATGGTGGGCGGGCGCACCTCGTCCGAGGTGGAGGCGGTGTATCGGCAGTTCGGGCTCAGTCTCGGCAGCGCAGAGACCTCTCCGCCCGACCATCTGCGCTACCTGCTCGCCTTCCTTGCGTTGCTCGCGCGCCGCTTCGAGGAGGCCGGCGCGCGAGCGTTCGCCGACGCCTACGCCGACTTTCGCGACGCGTACGTCCTCAGTTGGACGGAGCCGTTCCGAGCGCGCGTGCAGCGCGCTGCGGAATACGCGTACTATCCGACCCTCGTCAGCTGCATCGATCACGCGCTGCGCGACGAGCCGTGCGCGTAACCGCGCGCAACGGCGCCGGAGCGGGCGATCGCCTCGGCGCGCGGCGTCGGCACCGGCATCAGCGCCGCGCGCCGGCGAAGTGTGTCTAGCGGATCGTGACCCCTTCGGGCAGGTCGACGGTGCGCCATTCCTCGACTTGCCTGCCGCCGGCGACGCGTCTCGGCGCGCTTGCTGCGGTCTTTGGCGCGTCGAAGGCGGCGCGGAAGGCATCGACGTGGGCGCGCGGCACGGCGAACACGATGCGCCCGACGGCGCCGGGGTGCTCGTCGATCCATGCGCGGAAGATGCCGATAACCTGGTCGGCGTCGTACCCCATGCGCCCGCAGGCGAAGGCGCCCACCACAAGCGTCTCGCATCCGTTCGCCGCAGCGATGCGCAGGATCGTCTCGATGCGCCGTTCGAGCGTGTGGTCGCACTCGCGCTCGGAGCGATGGTTCTCGAGCGCGCGTTCGCGCATCGGCTCGGCGACGACGATGACGTCGGCCTCGCGCGTGTTTCCGGAACGGGAGAACACCACGCCGGGAAGATAGACGGCGCGGTCGGTGAACAGCCCGCCGCGGCGGTAATCGCGGTTCTTTGCGTGGTAGGCGGCGCGGATGCCCTGGAGCACCTGGTAGAGATTGCTTTGAGAGCAGAGGATCTGCTCGGGGCCGAACGCTCCGTCCTCGTAGGCGCCGCCCGGACGCGTGAACGACGCCGGGTCGACGACGCCCGTCTTGCCTCTGCCGAGCCGGAAGAGCGCCTCGGGCGCAAAGCTTGTGGTGACGATGGTTTCGGTTTTCTCGGTCGGCGGGTCGGGGAGGGGGAGGTCGCGTCCGTAGCCTTCCTCATAGATGACGGACGCCTCGACAGTCGCCGCCGTCTCCTTGGCGAACGTTTTTTTCATGAGCGCGCAGTGCTGAGCCGCCTCCGCCTTGCGCCCTTCTTTGTCTGCCATGGGATGCTCCTTCTATGCGGGAAACTACGATCTTTATCCTTACGAAGGCATCATACCTTTGTCGCGCGCCTCGCTCACGCAAAAACGTTTACTGCGTTTCCTCGGACGGCAACGGCGCCTGCTCGTCGGAGTTGGCTTCAAGCGCAGGGGTCGCGTCGGGCAGCCCCAGTTCCCGCAGCTTCGCTCGGTATGCGGCGGCGATCACCTCCACGCAGCCCTGGCGTCCCAGTTTGGCGCGGTTCACCACGATGTCCTTGCCCATGTCCATACGCCATTTGCCGGCGGAATAGCGTCGGTAGAACTGCTCGCGGGCGCGCTGCTGCTCCTTCACGAGCCTTGCTCCTGCGCGGCGGGTAAGCCCGCGCTTGCTGCGCACGATCTCGATGCGCGCCTCGAGCGGAGCGGTCACGAGGACGGCGATGTGGTTGGGGTTGTGGCGCAGCAGGTAGTCCGAAAGCCGCCCCTCGATGATGCAGCTTTCGGTCGAGCCGAGGTCGAGGATGATCTGGCTCATCTTTTCAAAGAGCTTGTCGGACACCGAGCGCGCGTCGATGCGGTCGGGGAGAAACGCCATGTTCTCGACGGCGAGCTGC
>CAZBEP010000284.1:0-2512 GCA_964490925.1 uncultured Eggerthellaceae bacterium
GGCGGATCTCCGACCGCCTCTCGCGCGGCGAAGGTGAGGACAGGAGGGAGTCGTCGGGCGGACGCTGTAAAATACGAGAGACAGAAAGGGGTCGTATGGAGCTGGACGATCTCGACAAGTTCAAGGAAGGCAATCGTCTCGAGGTGAAGCTGGCGCAAGGAGGTCTGCCCGGAAGCGTGTGGGAGACAATCTCCTCGTTCGCCAATACTTCGGGCGGACGCATCGTGCTCGGCGTCAAAGAGCGCTCGGGCGGTTCTTTCGAGCTTGTCGGCCTCGGAGACGCCCATAAGATGCTCGACGATTTTTGGAACGCCGCTCTCAGCAAGAACAAGCTCAACGCGAGGTTCCTGCAGGACGAGAACGCCCGAATCGAGACCATCGGCGACAAGGACGTCATCGTGATCGACGTGCCACGCGTAAGTAGGCTCATGCGACCCGTGTTTCTGAACAAGGACATCCTCGGCGAGACGTGGAGGCGCACGCACACGGGGGACCATCGCTGCACGCGCGAGGAGGTTCGGTCGATGCTGCGCGATGCCGAAGCGGAAAGCGCAGACTCGCACCTCGCCAATCGTGCGAAGATGTCCGACCTCGACCCCGAAACCGTCGAGAGGTACCGGAGGCGCTTCGCCCTCATGAATGCGGGGCATATCTGGAATAACGAGGGGGACGAGGACTTCCTGAAGTTTATCGGAGCCGCCGACGAGGATGACGAGGGGATTCTGCGCCCCACCTTCGCGGGGCTTTTGATGTTCGGGCGCGACGACAGAATCACGCGCGTGTTCCCCAACTATTTCCTGGACTATCGGCAAGAGGCCGGCGCGAGCGAGCGATGGGAGGATCGCTTCGTCTCCTTCTCCGGCGACTGGTCGGGCAACGTGTACGACTTCTACTTCAAGGCATACAACAAGCTCAAAGCACCGCTCAAGGTGCCGTTCAGAATGAAGGGGGTCGACCGCATCGACGACACTCTCGCGCATCAGGCGCTGCGCGAGGCCATCGTCAACTGCGTCACGAACGCCAACTACCACGAGAGACGCGGCATCGTGTGCGTATGGCGGGACGATGCCCTCGTCATAGAGAATCCGGGCGACTTCAGAATCCCCGTCGAAGAGGCCATGAAGCCGGGGAAGTCCGATCCGCGCAACGCCACCATGCTCAAGATGTTCGCCATGGTCGATGCCGGCGAGCGAGCGGGCAGCGGGATATCGAAGATCATGCACGGCTGGAGGGAGTCGGGCTATGCCGACCCCTCGTACTCCGAGGAATACGGCCCCGACCGCACCGTGCTCGTTCTGCCGCTCCTCGAAAGGGACGTCCCGGAAGGCGAGGGAACGCCGCTCTCCCATTGGCGCGAACCGTCGATCTCGCTCAAGGAGTTTGCAAGCCTGGGCGACAACGAGAAAGCCGCCTTGACTGCGGCTTTGAAGCACGGGAGGATCACGACCTCGTCCTTGTCGGAAACGCTTGGCGTTTCGAAAAAGACCGCTTCGAGAACGTTGGTGAGGATGGCGGACAGGGGCCTGCTCGTGTGGCGAGGAAGCAGCAAGAAAGACCCCTCCCAGTATTACGAAGCGCCCGAGGGTCTTTCTAGAAGCTAGGGCGTCCGAGCGTGTCCGTGTCCGTCCGAACTTGCTTCGAGGCCGGGAGCGCGGCGCCCGCTTGCCGGATTTACGCCGTTGTGACAGGTGAGATGGCTGTTTTCGACAGCAGGAGAGCGTACTTCTCGTTCTGAGCCGCCGACGGCGGGTTTTCCTGGAAGGCCCTCGATGTCCGAGCTTGTCCATGTACGCCCGGGCTTTCGCAAGAAAACACAGAGAGGATCCTGCGAACTAACTGTGAAATCAGTCTGCCTTCTCGCCGGTTCACGGTTTTGAGGAGACCCGTCATGCCGGATGCCGGCAGGTGTTCGGCGGAAGCGGGGGATCGGAACGCTGTCCGCGGCGGCGAGATGGCTCGAGAGCGTGGCCTCGAGCGAATCGGGGTCGCTTCATCCGAGCGATTCCATCAGATCCCCCTGCGGGTCGGCATCGACGAGGAGGACGCGGCTTCCGCCTCTTGCGAGGGTCACCCGAGGCTTAGCGCCGTGGCGGTTTTCCCGTTTCCCCCTCTGGTTCGCGATCGCGATGGTTCTGCACGTCGAGTTCTTCCTCCCTTTCCGCCGCGATGCGCGGCTTCGGGGGACGGGAGGGTTTCGGGGAGCGCGACGTGCGACGGGTTTTACGGAAGACTTTGCGCAGGTTCGCGCCACGGTGCATCTAAGTCGGTTTTTGCTGGAAACGTACTGGAACGACGGGCGTTTCCAAGGACTTGCAATCGAATCGCCCTACGAGAAAATATGACCATGAAGTGGCGTTATTCAATCAAGGAGAAAGTGCTGGTTCCAAAAACCTCGAATCGGTGATGCTTGGGAAGCTCGGGCCTTACCGCTTGGCGACACCCGCGCGCAGCAATGGCAGTATAGCGCATCGGGGCGGCTTCCCATGGGAAAACCTCCGTTCGCGTCCACGCG
>CAZBEP010000285.1:0-2502 GCA_964490925.1 uncultured Eggerthellaceae bacterium
TCGCCTCGAGGCCGCCGAGGCTCTTGATCCACTTGAACACCTTGCCGCAGATGTATATGCCGTAGCACGGCGGCGTGTTCGACATGCTGCCGGCTTCGGCCTGCACCTTGTAGCGCATATAGGTCGGGGTGTTCGGCAGCCACTCGCCGCGCACGAGGTCGTCGCGCACGATGACGATCGTCACGCCCGCCGGCCCGATGTTCTTCTGCGCGCCGCCGTAGATAAGTCCGTAGCGCGTCACGTCCATTGGCTCGGAGAGGAAGCACGACGACACGTCGGCCACAAGCGGAACGTCGCCCGTGTCGGGGAGCTTGTGGTACTTCGTGCCGTAGATCGTCTCGTTCTCGCAGATGTAGACGTAGTCGGCCTCGGGGTCGAACTCAAGGGAGTCCACGTCGGGGATGTAGGAGAACGTCTCGTCCTCGCTCGAGGCGACGAGGCGAGGCTCGCCGAGCGCTTTCGCCTCCTTGTACGCCTTCTTCGACCACGACCCGGACACGATGTAGTCGGCCTTGCCGGTGAGCATGAGGTTCATGGGGACGCCGGCGAACTGCAGTGTCGCGCCGCCCTGCAAAAACAGCACCTTGTAGGTGTCCGGAATGCCCAGAAGCTCCCGAAGGTCTGCCTCCGCCTCTTCGATGATCTGGCCGAACGCCTTCGAGCGATGGCTCATCTCCATGACCGACATGCCCGTGCCCCGGTAGTCGAGCATCTCGGCGGCGGCCTCGGCGAGCACCTCCTCGGGAAGCACCGCCGGCCCGGCCGAGAAATTATACACCCTTCCCATAACGCTCTCCTTACCTGTGCGTGGATATACGGAACGTATTATAGGCGCAAACCCGGAGAATCAGCCGCGCCGCATCCGGATCACACGTTTTTGCGATGCGTTTGCTCGGAATGCGGAGGCGGCGAAGCGCCCTGCGGGCTCCAAGATGAGGCTTCGTCTTTTTTGCAGTGCGGCGAAAGCGGCGCCGCCCCGACATCCCCCCTCCAAATCGCGGCGGTTTCTGTCTACAAATCGCGGTGGTTTCTTCCTACAAATCGCGGTGGTTTTCATCCTCAAATCGCGGTGGTTTCTGTCTACAAATCGCGGTGGTTTGTATAATGGCACCCGTGGGCAGGGGCGATCTGGCGGCGACTCCGAAAGGCGACACCCATGAATACCGTGAAGAGGTACTACCCGCGCATAGCGGACGGCATGCTCGCATTCAAGCTCGAAACGTGCGGAGCCGTGCTTATCAAGGGCACCAAGTGGTGCGGGAAGTCGACGACGGCGGAGCAGGCCGCCAACAGCGCGACGTATCTCCAGGACAGAAGCACGAGCGCACAGCAGATAGCCCTGGCGAAGAACGCCCCCGACCTCTTCCTGGCCGGAGATCCGCCGAAGCTCATCGACGAATGGCAGGTCGTTCCCTTCATCTGGGACCAGGTGCGCTTCGAGGTCGACCATCGCAAAGAGAACGGGCAGTTCATCCTCACCGGTTCGGCGATGCCCTTGGAGAGCCCCGAGACCGCCTACGAGCACAGCGGGATCGGCCGGATAGCGCCTCTGGTCATGCGCCCCATGACGCTGAAAGAGTCCCAAGACGGTCCGGGCGGGATATCGCTCGCGCAGCTGTTCTCCCAAACCCCTCCACCGCCCGCCCGGTGCCCCGTCTCGCTTGCCGACTACGCGTATCTCGTCTGCCGCGGGGGATGGCCGAAGGCGCTCGGCCTTCGCAAGGAAGCCGCGCTCGAGCAGGCGTTCATCTTCTACGAAGGGCTTGTGAACGACGACATCAACCGGGTGTTCAAGCACGCGAAAAACCCCGAGCGCATCAAACGCCTCATGAGGGCCTACGCGAGAGCCACCGCTTCGCAGACGTCGAACGCCGAGATCAAGAAAGACATATGCGCAAACGACAGCGAAATTCTGGGGGCAGACGCCGTCGCGTCCTACATCAACGCCCTGGAAAAGCTGTACGTGATCGAAAACCTCGCGGCGTGGAACCCCAATCTCCGATCGAAAACGGCGATCCGGACGTCTGAGACGCGGCACTTCGTAGACCCGTCGATAGCATGTGCGGCGTTGGGCGTCGGGCCGGCAGACCTCATCGCCGACCTGCGAACCTTCGGGCTGTTCTTTGAATCGCTGTGCGTGAGGGATCTGCGCGTGTACGCGGAGGCGTTGCGCGGGAGCGTCTACCATTACCGCGACGCAAACGGGCTGGAGGCCGACGCCGTGATCCATCTGAGGGACGGCCGTTGGGCGGCCGTCGAGGTGAAGCTCGCAAGCGAGGAGGCGATAGAAGAAGGGGCGTCCCGCCTCCGCGCGCTCGCGAGCAAAGTGGACGCCGACCGGATGCGGCAGCCGAGCTTCCTCATGGTCCTCACCGCGACCGAGTTCGCGTACCGCCGCGAGGACGGCGTGTGGGTGGTCCCGCTCGGCTGCCTGGAGGCGTAGAGGAAGCGATTATTGATTGCTTTCACCCGGATCCGCGCCGCGCGGATGCGCCCGAAGCG
>CAZBEP010000286.1:0-2470 GCA_964490925.1 uncultured Eggerthellaceae bacterium
CCCCCGCACTCTGCGCATGCATTCTTTATGCTGACTGTTCGCCCGTCCCTTCGTTTGTGCTACTCTATCGTGGTTGCTTTGACGGGTGCGTCCGCGCGGGCGCGTACGTTTGGAGGAGATAATGGGCATTGGACCTTTTCGCGTCGGGCCTGCCGAGCTGCTGATCATTCTTTTCATCGTGCTGTTGATCTTCGGGCCGAAGAACCTCCCGAAGCTCGGAAGCGCGCTCGGCAAGACGGTTAAGAACCTGCGCGAGGGCATGGGCTCTGCGCAGAAAGAGATCGGCGAGGCCGATGACGAGGCCGTCGACGAGGAGGCAAGCGTCGTCGCCACCGAGTCCGTCGAGGAGGAAAAGCCTGCTGCCGACGCGGCGCCGGCAAAGAAAACGGTCAGGCGGGTCGTGAAAAAGAAGGCCGAATAGGGGAGAGGCCGCGGCATCGCGGTTGTCGAGCGCCGGCGCCCGTGCGGACGCCGGCGCTCGCCGTATAGGCAGGTCCGCACATGCGCCCGAAAAGGGCGTTTTGCATGTTTGGTACGGAAAAGGCAGGATGAGCCATGGCTGACGGATCGTTTATCCTTACAAAAGAGGGGAAGCAGAAGCTCGAGGAGGAGCTTCACTACCTCGAGACGGAAAAACGCGCCGAGATCGGCGCCCGCATCAAGGTCGCCCGCGAGTTCGGCGACATCTCCGAGAACTCCGAATACGACGACGTGAAAAACGAGCAGGGCATGATGGAGGCTCGCATCGCCGAGATCAACCGCATCCTCTCCGAGGCGACCGTCGTCACGACTCCGAAACGCTCGAGCAGGGTCAACATCGGCAGCACCGTCACGGTGTCGATGGGCGGCCGCGAGCGCGTCCTCACCATCGTCGGCGGCGCCGAAAGCGACGTCGCCGAGGGCAAGATCTCCAACGAGTCCCCGGTTGGCGCGGCGTTGCTTGGCCACAGGAAGGGCGACGTCGTCGAGACGACCGGCCCCACCGGCCGCGACATCGTGATGGAGATCTTGAAGATCGAGCACTAACGGCTTCCGCACGCCTGCCGGCGCGACCGCTCGATGCTGCGAAGCGCCCCCGCGGCGCACTCCGGCGGCCGCCGTTTTTTCCGAAAGGGCGTTCCATGGCAGAGACAACCGAGACCACCCAGGACGAGCGCACGCTGCGCCTCGCACGCCGCGAGGCGTTCTTCGCCGAGGGCCGCAATCCCTACCCCGAGCATTCCGAGGTGACGGACTACGCGGCCGACCTCGATACGAAGTACGCCGACCTGCCCAACGAGGCCGAGACCGACGACGTCGTGAACATCGGCGGGCGCATCGTGGCCAAGCGCGGCCAGGGCAAGATCGCCTTCGTCGTCGTGCGCGACGCCACGGGCGAGATCCAGCTGTTCTGCCGCATCAACGAAATGTCGAAGGCCGACTGGGAGCTGCTCGGCCGTCTCGACGTGGGCGACATCGTAGGGGTGACGGGCGTCGTCGTGCGCACGAAGCGCGGGCAGCTCTCCGTCGCCCCGCGCGAGATCACGCTGCTTGCGAAGAGCGCGCGTCCGCTGCCGGAGAAGTTTCACGGCCTGTCCGACAAGGAGACGCGCTACCGCCGGCGCTACGTCGACCTCATCGCGAACGCCGACGTGCGCGACGTGTTCCGCAAGCGCTCGGCCATCGTGTCGGCCTTCCGCCGCTACATGGAGAAAGACGGCTACATGGAGGTGGAGACCCCCATCCTCCAGACTGTCCAGGGCGGCGCCACGGCAAAGCCCTTCATCACGCACTTCAATGCGCTCGACCAGGAGTGCTACCTGCGCATCGCCACCGAGCTGCACTTGAAGCGCCTGCTTGTGGGCGGGTTCGAGCGCGTCTACGAGATCGGGCGGATCTTCCGCAACGAGGGCATGGATCTCATGCACAACCCCGAGTTCACGACGATGGAGGCATACCGCGCGTTTTCGGATCTCGAGGGCATGAAGCGGCTCGCCGAGGGCGTCATCAAGGCCGCCAACGCCGCAGTGAACGACTCCGAGCGGATCGACTACCTCGGCCGCACGATCGACCTGTCCGGCGCGTGGCCGTCCCGGCCGATGACCGACATCGTGTCCGAGGCGGTCGGGCGGCCGGTGTCGCTCGACACGCCCGTCGAGGAGCTGGCGCGGCTTGCGGCGGACAACGGCGTCGAGGTGCAGCCCGACTGGGCCGCCGGCAAGCTCATCGCGGAGCTCTACGACGAGCTCGGCGAGCCGAACATTGTGAACCCCACTTTCGTGGTCGACTACCCCGTGGAGGTAAGCCCCCTCGCGAAGCGCCGCGAGGACGACCCCCGGCTTGCGCACCGCTTCGAGCTCGTGATCGCCGGACACGAGTACGCCAACGCGTTCTCCGAGCTCAACGACCCGGTCGACCAGGCGGAGCGCTTCGCCCGCCAGATGGAGGAGAAGGCCGGCGGCGACGACGAGGCCATGGAGTACGACGAGGA
>CAZBEP010000287.1:0-2467 GCA_964490925.1 uncultured Eggerthellaceae bacterium
TCGATCATCATCGGCTACTCGCCCTGCGAGATGCACTCCATCAAGGGCGGCATGATGAACTGCCAGGACGAGATGAAGCGCGCCGTCGAGTGCGGATACTGGAACCTGTTCCGCTTCAACCCTGCGGCGCCCGCCGGCAAGAAGTTCACGCTCGATTCGAAGGAGCCTGCGGGAGGCTACCGCGACTTCCTCATGAACGAGGCTCGCTATAGCCGCTTGACGCGCGAGTTTCCCGAGCGCGCCGATGAGCTGTTCGAGCGCAACGAGCAGGCGGCGATGGACCGTTACGCGCACCTGCTCAAACTCAAAGAGGTATACGCGGAGGCGTAAGCCGCCGACTGCGGTATACTGCGGAGCTGCGCTTTGGGAGCCTGCGCCGCCGAGGCGCGGGAGCAACGGAGTCATCTGCCGGGTTTCCCGGCGATGACGACAGGAAGCAGGAGCCTTGCGCGCAGCGCTCGCCGAGGGGGGCGAGCGACGTGCGACGAGGCTCCTCATAGGCAAGGAAGGGTAGAAATGGAACAGCTTCCCCTCGTAATCGGTCTCGTGGCGGGCGTGGTCGCCGCCCTTTACGCGGCCGTGCTGATCGGCAGGATCAAGGCCCTGCCTGCCGGCAACGACACGATGCAGGGCATCGCCTCTGCCATTCAGGAAGGCGCGATGGCCTACCTGAGCCGCCAGTACCGCACCGTCGCCATCGTGGCGGTCGTCATCGCAGTCGTGCTGCTCGTGCCCGGACTTCTGGGCGTGTCAGGCTTCGGCGTCTGGACGGCGGTCGGCTTTCTCCTCGGCGGCTTCGCCTCGGGCGCGGCGGGCTTCATCGGCATGCGCATCTCGGTGACGGCCAACGTCCGCACGGCCGAGGCAGCGCGCGGCGGGCTCGGTCCTGCGCTGCGCGTCGCCTTCCAGTCCGGCACGGTCACCGGCATGTTCGTCATCGGCCTCGGCATCCTGTCGGTGTCGATCATGTCGCTGCTCGTGTTCGCGGGTGTCGCTGAGTGGTCGGCGCTCGTTGGCCTTGGCTTTGGTGGCTCACTCATCTCGGTGTTCGCCCGTCTGGGTGGCGGCATCTTCACGAAGGCCGCCGACGTCGGCGCCGACCTCGTCGGCAAGGTCGAGGCGGGCATCCCCGAGGACGACCCGCGCAATCCGGCCGTCATCGCCGACAACGTCGGCGACAACGTGGGCGACTGCGCCGGCATGGCCGCCGACCTTTTCGAGACCTACGTCGTCACGACGGTCGCTGCGATGCTCATCGGCTCGCTCGCCTTCGGCGACGCGAACTTCCTCGTGTCGCTCGGCTTCCCGATCGTCATCGGCGGCGCGTCTATCGTCGCGTCGATCATCGGCACGCTGTTCGTCAAGATGAGCCCGAACGGCACCATCATGGGCGCGCTGTACAAAGGGCTCTGGATTGCGGCCGTCATCGCGATCATCCTGTTCTTCCCGATCGCGAACTTCATGCTCGACGGCGTGACGGTGGCGAACACCTCGCTCGCGCCTGCGGGCCTCACCCCGCTTTCCGTGTGGATCTGCGCCATCATCGGCGTCGTGCTCACGGCGGCGATGGTCTACATCACCGACTACTACACCTCTTCCGAAAGGAAGCCGGTCGACTCGATCTCGAAGGCGTCTGAGACGGGTCATGCGACCAACATCATCCAGGGTCTCGCCGTCGGCATGGAGGCCACCGGCCTTCCGATCCTCGCGATCGTCATCGCGACGCTCGCGAGCTTCTTCCTCGGCGGCATCTTCGGCATCGCCGTCGCGGCGCTCTCCATGCTGTCGATGGCCGGCATCGTCGTCGCCATCGACTCGTTCGGCCCGGTGACCGACAACGCGGGCGGCATCGCCGAGATGAGCGGGCTTCCCGAAGAGGTGCGCGAGCACACCGACGCGCTCGACGCCGTCGGCAACACGACGAAGGCCGTCACGAAGGGCTATGCGATCGCCTCGGCCGCGCTTGCCGCCGTCGTGCTCTTCGCCGACTTCGCACATCAGATCACCGAGCAGACCGGCGCGACGCTCGACTTCGACCTGTCGAACCCGTTCGTGCTCGTCGGACTGTTCATCGGCGGTCTTTTGCCGTATTTGTTCGCGTCGCGCGCGATGACGAGCGTCGGCAAGGCGGCCGGCGGCGTCGTCGAGGAAGTGCGCCGCCAGTTCCGCGAGATCCCCGGCATCATGGAGGGCACCGGCAAGCCCGATTACGCGAAGTGCGTCGACCTCGTGACGCAGGCCGCGCTGCGCGAGATGACCGCCCCGGCGATCATCCCGATCGGCACGCCGATTCTCATCATCGCCATCGGCTTCATCCTGCAGGCGGCTGGCTATGGGAGCGCGTTCGAGTTCACGTGCCTCGTGCTCGGCGGCGCCCTCGTGGGAACCATCGTCACCGGCCTGTTCGTCGCCATTTCGATGACGAGCGGCGGCGGCGCGTGGGACAACGCCAAGAAGCTCATCGAAG
>CAZBEP010000288.1:0-2464 GCA_964490925.1 uncultured Eggerthellaceae bacterium
CCGCCCGAAAAGGGCGATCGCGCAGATCGCACAGGCCGCTTTGCAGAGATCTGCTTCTTTCGGCAAGACGGCCGTCCCGCGCCTTGGGCGCCGCCTCAAGGTCTACTATGATAGCGGCGCGCAAGAGCAGCGAGGGCGCGCGGCAGAGAGGCTCGTCGCCGCACGCCGTGCGCGCCGTCCCACGACTTCGACCGAGAGGCACCCATCGATATGTGCGGCATCTGCGGATTCTTAGGCCCCGAAGCGAACGGCGACGAAGGCGGGCGCATCCTCCAGGCGATGTGCGACGCCATGGCGCACCGCGGCCCCGACGGCGAGGGCGTCTACCTCGACGACGGCGTCGCGCTCGGTCACCGGCGCCTCTCGCTCATCGACCTCGAGGGCGGCAACCAGCCGATGGTGCGCGCCACCGGCGAGCGCTCCGCGCGCACGACCTCCCCCGCGCGCAACCTCGACGGCACGCTCCGCGAAAGCCCCGACGCGGCGGCCGCAAAAGGCGATTTCGCGATCGTGTTCAACGGCGAGATCTACAACTACCGCGACCTGCGCGCCGAACTCGAGGCGGAGGGCTGGGTCTTTCAGACGAACTCGGACACGGAAGTCCTGCTCACGGGCTATCTCGCCTGGGGCGAAGGCGTGCTCGACCGCGTGCGCGGCATGTTCGCCTTCGCCATCTGGGACCGCGCATCCCGCGAGCTGTTCTGCGCGCGCGACTTCTTCGGCATCAAGCCGTTCTACTACGCCCTCGTCGACGGGCCGCGCGGGCCGCAGTTCGTATTCGCATCCGAGATCAAGTGCATCCTCGAGCATCCCGCCTACGAGCGCGCGCTCAACGAGGAGGCGCTCGAGCAGTACCTCATGTTTCAGTTCTCCGCCCTGCCGGAGACGTTCTTCAAGGGCGTCTTTAAGCTCGCGCCCGCCCACTGCATGCGGGTGCGTATGGGCGGCCCGATCGAAACGCGCCGCTACTGGCGCCCGACGTACGACTTCGACGAGGGTCGATCGCCCGCCGACACCGTGGAGGCCATCGACGCGGCGATGCGCGAGTCGGTGCGCTATCACAACGTCGCCGACGTCGAGGTGGGTTCGTTTTTGTCGAGCGGCATCGATTCGAGCTATATGGCGGCATGCCTCGCGCAGGAAAACCCCGCCATCCATACCTTTACCGTCGGCTTCGCCGAGTACGAGGGCGAGCGCGACGAGATAGCCTGGGCGCGCGAGCTTGCCGACGAACTCGGCATCGCGAATGCGAGCAAGCACATCTCCGAGGCCGAGTACTGGGACGTGCTGCCGACGGTGCAGTGGCACATGGACGAGCCGTCGGCCGACCCGAGCGCGGTGGCGCTCTACTTCGTCGACATGATCGCCGCGCGCGAGGTCAAGGCGGTGCTTTCTGGCGAAGGCGCCGACGAGTTCTTCGGCGGCTACCGCATCTATCAGGCGCCGCTTGCGGGCGCGAAGCTCGGCTGGGTGCCGAAAGGGTTTCTGCGCGGGGCGTCGAAGGCGATGCGCAAGGCCGGCGTGCGCGGCGCGAACTACCTCGAGCGCGCAAGCGAGACCGTGGAAGGCTGGTACTACACGAACGCGAACGGCGTCGCCTTTCTTCCCGAAGAGGTCGAACGGCTGCTCAAGCGCGTGCCGACGGGAACGAGGCCGCAGGAGATCGTGGCTTTCGCCTACGCCGAGGCCGCCGAAGCCGGGCTTGATGAGACGTGCCGCATGCAGTACGTCGATCTGTTCTTCTGGCTCGTCGGCGACATCCTGCTCAAGACCGACAAGATGTCGATGGCGCACTCGCTCGAATCGCGCGTGCCGTTCCTCGACAGAGAGGTGTTTCGCGTGTCGGCCACGGTGCCCACGCGCATGAAGGTGAGCGACGCTCAGACGAAGATCGCCCTGCGCGAGGCGGCCGAGCGGGCCATCCCGCACGACTGGGCGCAGAAGGAAAAGCTCGGCTTCCCCGTGCCGGTCGTGAACTGGCTGCGCGAGGACCGCTACTACCGGATGGTGAGGGAGTGGTTCACCGGCGAGGTGGCGCAGCGGTTCTTCAACACCGACGAGCTCGTGAAGCTGCTCGAGGAGCACCGCGCCGGGGCGGACCGCTCGCGCAAGATTTGGATCGTATTCATGTTCCTCATGTGGTACCGCATCTACTTTATCGACCGGAGAAGGCCGGAGAAGCCCGCGATCGCGTAGGCGATGCTGCGAGTCGGGCGCGACGGCGGGCGCGGATCCAGGGGGGGGCGGCTCGCCCGAAAATCGCGGCTTGGGAGGAGTTAGCCCCGGCTCGGGAGGATCCCCGACCCGCGCACGCACGGGAGGGCCCGCGGAGGCCCTTTTTTCGCGGTCTGGGAGGAGTTAGCTGCGGCTCGGGAGGAGTTAGCCCCGGCTTGGGAGGGTATCGGAGGCGCCGGGATCCCGCCACCTGGGGAAACACCGCCTGCGGACGGAAGAGTGCCCGCGC
>CAZBEP010000289.1:0-2449 GCA_964490925.1 uncultured Eggerthellaceae bacterium
GCGCGGGCGCGTCCGGCGCCGCGGTGCCGGCCGCCGCGAGCGCCCGCTGTTCGCGTGCGAGCCCTCCGAAGCCGCGCCTATACTATAATGTGCGTTTGGCCGCAGCGGAGCGGGCGGGGCGCGCGGTCGCCCCCGCGTCCGGCAGGGAAGGGGGCGCGCGGCCGCCCTCGCGTCCGAGAAAGGAACGGGAGAACATGCCCGGCACGGTTCTGGTTGGCGCCCAGTGGGGCGACGAGGGAAAGGGCAAGATCACCGACCTCATCGCCCGCGACTACGACTACGTCGTGCGCTACCAAGGCGGTAACAACGCCGGCCACACCGTCATCCACGGCGACCGCAGGCTCGCGCTGCACCTCGTTCCGTCGGGCGTCATGTACGAGAATGCGGTGCCGGTCATCGGCAACGGCGTCGTGATCGACCCGGGCGTGCTCGTCGAGGAGATGAAGATGCTTGCGGCTGAGGGCGTCTCCTGCGCGAGGCTCAAGATCTCGTGCGACGCGCACATCATCATGCCGTACCACAAGGACTTCGACGGCGCCGACGAACGGATCCTCGGCGAGAACAAGATCGGCACCACCGGGCGCGGCATCGGCCCGTGCTACCAGGACAAGGTCGCGCGCAAGGGCGTCCGCGTGCAGGATCTGCTCGACGAGAACGCCTTCCGCCTCAAGGTGCAGGCGGCGCTCGCGCAGAAGAACCCCGTCCTCGAAAGGATCTACGGCCTGCGCGCCTACACGGTCGAGGAGATCTGCGAGGAGTACTTGCCCTACGCCCGCATCCTCGAGCCGCATGTGGCCGAGACCGCGCACCTGCTCAACGCCGCGCTGCGCGAGGGCAGGCGCATCCTGTTCGAGGGCGCGCAGGGCACGCTCCTCGACATCGACCACGGCACCTACCCCTACGTCACGTCCTCGAGCTGCTGCGCGGGCGGCGCGGCCGCAGGCGCGGGCGTGGGTCCTGCCGCCATCGACCGCGTGCTCGGCGTCCAGAAGGCATACGTCACGCGCGTGGGCTCAGGCCCGTTCCCCACGGAGCTGCGCTATGCGGAAAACGGCGGCGAGGCCGAAGAGGCCGAGGCGGGAGAGCTGCTCTGCCAGGTCGGCTGCGAATACGGCGTGACCACGGGCCGCAAGCGCCGCTGCGGCTGGTTCGACGCGGTCGTCGCGCGCTATGCCGCCGAGGTGAACGGGCTCACCGACGTCGCGCTCACGAAGCTCGACGTGCTGTCCGCCTTCGACTCCGTCAAGGTGTGCGTGGCCTACGAGTGCGAGGGGCGGCGCTACGACTGCTTCCCGACGCAGCAGAGCGCGCTGCTGAGCGCGAAGCCCGTCTACGAGGAGCTTCCCGGCTGGAAGGGCGCCGACATCGCGGGCTGCCGCTCCTACGAAGAGCTTCCCGAGAATGCGCGCCGCTACATCGAGCGCATTGAAGGACTCGCGGGCGTCCCGGTGTCGATCGTGGCCGTCGGGCCGGATCGCGACCAAACCATCATGCGCGGATGGGCATAATAAAGGGGCGGGCCTTTCGCCCCCTGCTGAAAGGATAGGCGGATGAACATCCTCGTACTCGGATCCGGCGGGCGCGAGCACGCGATCGCGTGGGCGCTTGCGAAGTCCCCGAACACCGACAGCCTCTACGTGGCGCCGGGCAACGGCGGCACGGCGAGCATCGCGACGAACGTCGCGGGACTTGCCATCGACGACGCCGACGCGATCCGCCGGTTCTGCCGCGACAACGGGATCGGCCTCGTGGCGGTCGGCCCGGAAGCGCCGCTCGTGGCAGGCGTGGCCGACGATCTGCGCGCGGCGGGCATCGACGTGTTCGGCCCGGACGGGTTCGGCGCGCGGCTCGAGGGCAGCAAGACGTTCAGCAAGCGCTTCATGGAGGAAAACGGCATCCCGACGGCCCGCTACGGCAGCTTCGAGAGCGCCGACGAGGCGATCGCGTTCGCGCGCAGGCTCGGCGCGCCCGTCGTGGTGAAGGCCGACGGGCTTGCTGCGGGCAAGGGCGTCGTGGTGGCGGAGTCGATGGGGGAGGCCAAAGACGCCGTCCGCGCGTGCTTCGGCGGCGCCTTCGGCGACGCGGGGTCGACGGTCGTGGTGGAGGAGTGCCTGCGCGGCCCGGAGTGCTCGCTGCTCGCGTTCGTGTCCGGCGGCAAGGCGGTGTGCATGGCGCCGGCGCAGGACCACAAGCGCGCCTTCGACGGCGACCGCGGCCCGAACACGGGCGGCATGGGCGTGTACTCTCCGGTGCCGATCGTCTCCGACGGCGAGCTCGCCGCGATGACCGCCGTCATGGAGGCCGCCGCCGCCGCGACGGCGCGCGCGCCCTTCCCGACGGACTATCGCGGCGTGCTCTACGGCGGGTTCATGCTCACCGAGGACGGCCCGAAGGTGCTCGAGTTCAACGTGCGCTTCGGCGACCCGGAAGCGCAGGTGGTGCTGCCGCG
>CAZBEP010000290.1:0-2446 GCA_964490925.1 uncultured Eggerthellaceae bacterium
AGACGTCGAGCCCCAGGCCCGACGCGAAGCTTTCGATGAAGCTGCCGCAGCCCGACGAGCACGCCTCGTTGAGCATGATGTGGTCGATCACGCCGTCCTTCACGCGCAGGCACTTCATGTCCTGGCCGCCGATGTCCAAGATGAACTCGACCCCGGGCAGCATCTCCTGGGCGCCGCGCAAATGCGCGACCGTCTCGATCTCGCCGGAGTCGACGCGCAGCGCCGCGAGCAAAAGCGCCTCGCCGTAGCCGGTCACCGTCGCGTGCCCGATCTCGACGAGCGGCTCGCCAGCGGCAGCGTCGACCGGCAGCGCCCGGTACAGGCTCGCGAGCGCCGCCTTCGCGCACCCGAGCACGTCGCCCTTGTTCGACGCGTAATGCGTCCAGAGGATCCTGCCGTCGCGCCCGACGAGCGCCGCCTTGAACGTCGTCGAGCCGGCGTCGATGCCGAGAAAGGCCGTCCCGCGGTAGCCCGCAAGCTCGCCGCGCGGAACGCGTTCGGCGTCGTGGCGTGCGCGAAACTCCTCGTAGTCGGCATCGTCGGCGAACAGCGGGGGCAGCCGCACGACCTCGCTGCCCTGGATGTCGCCGAGGCTCCGCAAGCGATCGAGCACGTCGTTCAGGCGCTCGAGGCGGATCGCCTCGGAGCGGGCGCCCGCAATGGCGCAGCCGCTCGCGACGAACAGATGGGCGTTTTCGGGGACGATGATGCGGTCGTCGGAGAGCTCGAGCGTCTCGTAGAAGCGGCGGCGCAGCTCGGGCAGGTACTGCAGCGGTCCGCCGAGGAAGGCGACGTTGCCGCGGATCGGCCGCCCACACGCGAGCCCCGAGATCGTCTGCGTGACGACGGACTGGAAGATCGATGCGGCGATGTCCTCCTTGCGCGCGCCCTCGTTGAGCAACGGCTGCACGTCGGTCTTGGCGAACACGCCGCAGCGGCTCGCGATCGGGTAGATGGTGGCGTGGCCTTTCGCAAGCTCGTTGAGACCTGCGGCATCGGTGTCGAGCAGCGACGCCATCTGGTCGATGAAGGCGCCCGTGCCGCCGGCGCACGTGCCGTTCATGCGCTGCTCGATGCCGTTGTCGAAGTAGATGATCTTGGCGTCCTCGCCGCCGAGCTCGATGGCCACGTCGGTGCGCGGGATGAAGGTTTCGACCGCAGTCTTGCTCGCGATGACCTCCTGGACGAACTCGATGCCGAGCCACTGCGCGAGCAGAAGCCCGCCCGACCCGGTAAGCGCGATCGTCATCGGTACGTCTCCGTAGCCGGCGGCCGCCTCGGTGAGCACCTCGACGATCGTCGCGCGCACGTCGGCGTGATGGCGGCGGTAGACCGCGTAGCGCACCTCGTTCGCCTCGTCGAGGATGGCGAACTTGACCGTCGTCGACCCCACGTCGATGCCGATGCGCAGCGCCTCGTCCTCGGCCGAAGCCGGCGCGCCCGCCTGGGCGGCGGGCGGCAGGTCGGCCTCCTCGACGACCGTCACGCGCGGCGCGCAGCCTCCGCCGCAGTCGCGCTTCGTCGTGTTATCATTCGTCATCTGCAATTCCTCCATCGTGGCCGCGCGCCCCGGCACGGGCGCGAACCGAGATCCCGCGTCGTCCGTCACAGCTTGATCGGCTCTCCCGGCGTGATGAACAGAAGCCGCATCGCGATGCGCGCCATGTCCTCCGAGCCTTCCTGCATTCCCGTCTCGAGCCATCGCTCGATGACGCCGAGGTAGGCCGACGCGTAGAACGACACGTAGTAGCCGACGAACGGGTCGTCGCTTTTCCGGTAGCGCTCGTGGAGAACCGACTGCACGAGCGTGGTGCACACGCAGTCGCGCAGGCGTCCGCGAAAGGCGGCGTCGCCGTGAGGCCCCAAGGCCGCGTGCAGGAAGCCCCCCTGGTCGCGCAGGTAGTCGAACAGCTCGATGAGCAGCGGGATCGGCCGCTTCGCCACGCGGTAGCCGAGCATCTCCTTCAGGCCGATGGCGCCCATGCGCGCCTGGATCGCCTCGAGGTCGGCGATGATCTCGTCCTCGAGCGAGGCGAGCAGATCCTCCTTGCTGCTGAAGTGGTTGTAGAACGTGCCGCGGTTGAGATCCGCCCGCGCGCAGAGGTCGTTCACCGTGAAGCCCTCGAGGCCCTGCTCCTCGGTGAGCGCGACCATCGCGTCGCGCAGCGCGCGCTTCGACTTCGTGATGCGGCGATCTTCCGAGCATCCTGCACCCGACGCGGCAGCCGCGCACGAGGAGGCGAAGGGGCGCTTCGTCGCCGTCGTTTTCGTCGCCGTTGCTGCTGTTGCCGTCGTTGTCGTCGTCGTTGCCGGCATCCGGCCTCCGTCCCGTCCTCGCCCTGCGCAACCTGCAAATTCAACAGAGCGGCCAATAATCAACACCTTGTTGAATAACGCATTGTAGCGAACGGAGCATCGGCATTCAACCGCGCGGCGGCGAGCGCGC
>CAZBEP010000291.1:0-2441 GCA_964490925.1 uncultured Eggerthellaceae bacterium
AGGCTCGTTCATCTGGCCGTAGACGAGGCAGGTCTTGTTGATGACGCCCGATTCGCTCATCTCGAGGAACAGGTCGGTGCCCTCGCGAGTGCGCTCGCCGACGCCCGTGAACACCGACGTGCCGCCGTGCTCCTGGGCGAGGTTGTTGATGAGCTCCTGGATGAGAACGGTCTTGCCGACGCCGGCGCCGCCGAACAGGCCGGTCTTGCCGCCGCGGACGTAGGGCTCGATGAGGTCGACGACCTTGATGCCCGTCTCGAAGATCTCGGTCTCCGTGGTGAGCGTCTCGTAGTCGGGAGCCGGGTGGTGGATCGGCATCCATTGTTTGACCTCGGGCATGGGCTTGCCGTCTACCGGCTCGCCCATGACGTTCCAAATGCGGCCGAGCGTCTCCGGCCCGACGGGCATCATGATCGGGGAGCCGGTGTCGACGGCCTCCATGCCGCGCACCATGCCGTCGGTCGACGACATGGCGACCGTGCGGACGACGTCGCCGGGCAGGTGGGTCTGCACTTCGAGCACCGTGCTGATCTCGCCGGCGGGCGTGGCGCCCTTGACGGTCAGCGCGTTGTAGATCGCCGGCATCTGTTCCGGCGGAAACTCGACGTCGACGACGGCGCCGACGATGCGGACGATGCGGCCGCAAGCCCCCTTTGCAGTGTTCGTGGTTTCTGCCATTAGTTATCCTCCAAAGCTGCTGCGCCGCCCACGATCTCGGAGATCTCGGTCGTGATGGCACCTTGGCGCACCTGGTTGTAGATCCTCGTCAGCGTCGAGATCATGTCGGTCGCATTGTCGGTCGCGGACTTCATGGCCGCCCGCCTCGCGCCCTGCTCGCCGGCGGCGGAGTCGATGAGCGCGAAGTAGAACATGCCGCGCATGTAGGCGTTCATCAGATAGTGCATCGCCGTTGCCGCGTCTGGCTCGAAGTCGACGTCGCCGGAGATCTTCCGTTCGCGCTCGACGAAGCCCTCGAATATGTCGGGCTCTTTCGGAGTGAGTCCGAGCAGGTCGGCGAAGCGCCGCTGTTCGATGGGGAGGACCGGCTCCACGACGAGGCGCTGTTCGGCGGCGTTCTTCGCGTGGTTGAACACGATGGACACCTCGTCGATGCGCTCCTCGATGAATCCGGTGCTCGCGTACTGCGCGATCTGGGCCGCCTCCTCGTAGGTCGGATCGGCCGACAGGTCGCGGAATTCGAGCACGGGAACGATCTTGCGGTAGCCCAGATAGCTGATCGCCTTCTTGCCGCACGCGATGACCTCGCACTCGATGCCCTGCGAGCCCTTCTGCCTTATGAGCTTTTCCGTCTCGCGCAGCACGTTGCTGTTGAAGCCGCCGGCAAGGCCCCTGTCCGACGTGATGACGACGATCAGGGAGCGCCTCGTCTCCGCATGCCTCTTCAACAGCGGCTCGGCATCGAACGACACGTACTTCGCGGTGCTGATGAGAGCGTCCGATACGGCGTTTGCCCAGGGCAGCGAGTTGGCCATGCGCTCCGACGCGCGACGGATCTTCGCAGCCGCGACCATCTCCATGGTGCGCGTGATCTGCTTCGTCGACGTGACGGAGCTGATGCGCCTCTCTATGTCGTGAAGATTGGGCATACCCTCACCAGCCTCAGCCCGTTACCGAGAAGTGGGCCTTGAATGCCTCGATGGCGGCGTTCAGCTCTGCCTTGATCTCGTCGGACAGCTTCTTTTCGGCCGCGATCTTCGCGAGCACGTCGGCCTTCGAAGCGCGCATGTAGTCGAGAAGCTCGGAGCGGAAGCGCACGACCTCGGCGACGGGGACGTCGTCGAGATAGCCCTCGCCGCCCGCATAGATGGCCGTGACCTGCTCCGCGACGGGCATCGGGTTGTAGCGGCCCTGCTTCAGGAGCTCCGTCATGCGGGCGCCTCGGTTGAGCTGGTCCTGCGTCGCCTTGTCCAGATCGCTGCCGAACTGCGTGAACGCCTGGAGCTCGCGGTAGGACGCAAGATCGAGCCTGAGCGACCCCGCGACCTGCTTCATGGCCTTGATCTGGGCGGAGCCGCCGACGCGCGACACCGAGATGCCGACGTCTACGGCCGGGCGCTGGCCCTGGTAGAACAGATCCGTCTGCAAATAGATCTGGCCGTCGGTGATCGAGATCACGTTCGTCGGGATGTAGGCCGCCACGTCGCCCGCCTGCGTCTCGATGATCGGGAGCGCCGTAAGCGAGCCCGCCCCGTTCTCGTCGGAGAGCTTGACCGCGCGCTCGAGCAGGCGCGAATGCAGGTAGAACACGTCGCCCGGGTACGCCTCGCGTCCCGGCGGGCGGCGCAGCGTCAGCGACATCTGGCGGTAGGCCACGGCCTGCTTCGACAGGTCGTCGTAGATGCAGAGCACATGGCGGCCGGGATTGTCGGCGCCTGCCGGCTTGCCGTCGACGCCGTTGTACATGAAGTACTCGCCGATGG
>CAZBEP010000292.1:0-2434 GCA_964490925.1 uncultured Eggerthellaceae bacterium
GCGGGGGCGCGGGGGCGAGAGACCGCGCGGGGCGGTCACGCCAGGTTGCGCCGCTGATAGAGCCCCGCATCCGCAAATCCGAGGCCGCGATAGTACGCCCGCGTGCCGACGGCGCTGATGACGTTCACGGCCGCATAGCCCTCCTCACGCGCGATCGCGCACGCCCGCTCGATAAGCGCCCGCCCCAAGCCGCGGTGCTGCGCATGCGGAACCGCCGCACCCGAACCGCCCGGCTCGTCGATCACCGCCGCGACGCCGTAGACGTGGACTTCGCGAATCATCGCCTCGCCTGGACGCACGGACGCCCCGCCCGTCCGTAGGAAAACCTGCGCCGCGTCCGGCAGCGACAGCCGCAGAAACCCCGCGATGCGCCCGTCGGGCCCGATCCACTGCAGGAACGCCTCGCGCCCGATCGACGTCTCGTAGCGCACCTCGTCGAGCGAGAGCGACCCGACATCGACGGCAGCGGCGCCGATCTCACGTGCGCGGATCTCCTGCACCGCCGTCCCCGCTTCCGCAAGCCGCCGCTCGACGACCTGCCGGAGGTTCGCGCGCGTGTTCCCCGCCACGATGTCGGGAGCGGGGATATCGCGGACGACGCGCGAGATCCGCGCGAAGGGGGGCGCGGCCGCGATGTCGGCGGCAAGGACGGCGGCAAGCTCGTCCTCACCGTACGGCCGCCAGTCCCCCCGCTCGTACAGGCGGGAGAGACCCGTGCCCGCCACGAGCACGCAGGGGTAGACCTTCGCCTCGTCGGGGAGGAAGTCGCGATCCTCCATGAGCCGCCGGAAATCGACGATGTCGCGCTCGGGGGTCGACCCGGGGAGGTTCGCCATGGCGTGGACGTGGATCTTGAAGCCGAACGCCCGCAGCAGCGCGAACGCGCGGCGCACCGCTGCCACGTCCGCCCTCCCGCGCCCGTTTTCCCGCAGCACCTCCCCGTCGAGGCTCTGAACGCCCATCTGGACCTTCGTCGCTCCGAGCCGGCGCATGCGCCGCAGACCCTCCGCTGTGACGAGGTCGGGGCGCGTCTCGAAGGACAGTCCCACCGCGCGGTGCGCCGCGCGCTCGTTGCGGGCATGCTCGGCTTCGACCTCGGCGATCTGCGCGCACTGCCAACGCGCGACGCGCTCCCAGGCGCCGTCGCCGTACAGTCGGCGCCACGCGTCGGCATACGTCGCGCGCCCTGCGTCGACGTCCGCCTGCGCCGCCGCCGCGAACGCCGCGCACGCATCCGGGTCGGACGGCACGCCCGCGCGCTCGTACGCCGCGCGACGGCGGGCGCACCCCTGCTCGAGCGTCTGCGGATCCTCGGCATCGTTGAGCGCGCGGAACAGCTCGCGCGCGAACCAGGTGCGGTAGCCTTCCGGGTAGTCGTCCCAGCTGCCGCCCAAGACGATGAGCTCCACTTTGCCCGTCGGGTGCCCCATGAGCGAAAGCGCGCGCAGGCGGGACGCCGTCTGCAGGTACGGGTCGAAGAACGCGCGCTCGGCGCGCTGGCACGCCGGCTCGTCGGCGAGGTAGCTCTTCGGCATGCGCACGTCGTTGGGGCAGTAGACGCAGGATCCCGAGCATGGCCACGGCTTCGCGACGACGGACACGGTCGCGACGCCCGACGCCGTGCGGCGCGGCTTCATGCGCACCGCCGCGAAGAGGGCGGCCTCGTCGCGCGCCGTCACGCCGAGGCGCCGCCAATGCCCGGGGTCGTCGCGTTCGATCGCGCGGTACGCCGCAAGGACGTCGCGCTTCGCGAGCGGAGCCGGCGCCCGGTCGACGCTGTCCGCCGCGCGGGCGCGCTCCCGGTTCCGCGCGCGCAGCAGCCGCGCGAGGCCGTCCGCGTCGAGCGCGCCCTTTCGCCGCAGCGCGCCAACTATGTCCATGACGAGCTTCTCCATCGGGATCGATCCCATTCTATCGGAAGCGCCAGTGGGACGGCGTTCGATCCTTCGCGCCTCCTTCGCGCCTCTCGTCCTGTGAGCGCCGTCTGAGCTGCGGTTACGGACGGCGCTCGCGGCCTTGGGCGAGGCAATGCACGGACGAGGAAACCCTTGCGCTGCTGGCGCCAGGGGGCGACATGCCCCGAGGGGCGGCGAAGGCATTGAAGGCGGAGTTCCAGCAAGCCGGCGAACAGGGGGAAGGGGAGGTCGTTCTTCGGGTTGAGCGCCTGCTGTTCGACCCGCCGGCGAACAGAGGGAAGGCCCTGGCCGCAAGCGAGCCGGGGGGCGGTGGCGCACGGCGGGAGCCGAGGGGGGGCGGGGTCCGAGGGGGGCGAGGTCCGAGGGGGGCGGGGTCCGAGGGGCGCGGACGGCGGCGCCCGAAGGCGACGAGCGGAGAAACCCCTGGTCGACGCGCCGGGCGCGCCCGCGCGTGCGGGGGAGGCGCGGGAGGAGGGGCGGCGCAGTCCGTCGGATGCCGCAGGACCGGTCCCGGCGGC
>CAZBEP010000293.1:0-2419 GCA_964490925.1 uncultured Eggerthellaceae bacterium
GATCACGTCGGTGCAGGCCGTGTACGTGCCCGCCGACGACCTCACCGACCCGGCGCCGGCCACGACGTTCACCCACCTCGACGCCCGCACGGTTTTGTCGCGCTCGATCGCCGAGCTCGGCATCTACCCGGCCGTCGATCCGCTCGACTCCACCTCGCGCGCGCTCGATCCCGAGATCGTCGGCGAGGAGCACTACCGCGTCGCCGTCGGCGTGCAGCAGGTTCTCCAGGAGTACCGCGACCTTCAGGACATCATCGCGATCCTCGGCATGGACGAGCTGTCCGAGGACCAAAAGCTCACGGTCAACCGCGCCCGCAAGATTCAGAAGTACCTTGGTCAGCCGTTCCACGTGGCCGAGGTATTCACGGGCAATCCGGGCAAGTACGTCAAGATGGAAGACACCGTGCGCTCCTTCGCCGAGATCCTTGACGGCAAGTGCGACCACATCCCCGAGCAGTGCTTCGTGTACAAGGGGGCCATCGAAGAGGTCTACGCGGCCTACGACGAGATGATGAAGGACGAAGCGCATGCCTAAGTTTCGCTGCAAGGTCGTCATTCCGACGCGCGAGCTGTTCAACGGCGTCGCGTCCTACGTCGAGGTTCCCGGCGAGATCGGGAACTTCGGCGTCCTCGCCGGACACGAGAAGATCGTGGCGAAGAACCGCCCCGGCATCGTGACGGTGACGACCGACGAGTCCCCGTCGGGGGAGAAGCGCCGCTTCGCCGTCTACGAGGGCGTGACCCAGATGATGGACGACCAGCTCATCGTGATGGGGCGCATGGGCTGCGAGCTCGAAAAGATCGACGTCGAGGACGTGCGCCGCAAGGCCGAGGAAATGAGGGAGGTCATCGCCGACCTCGAGCAGCGTGCCGACGACGAATCCGTCGCCGCGAAGCTCGACGTCCAGCGCGACAGGCTCGGCTGGTACGAGACGCAGCTCGAGATTGCCGGCCGGCAGCACGCGTAAGCGCGAGTGGTGTTATGCTATTCACAGGCGCTCGGCCGCCGAGGTCGATGCCTGCACTAGTATTCCTTTCGTAGGGGGGCCGCAGGGATGCGGCCCCTCGCCGTTTCGGGGCACGTTTCCCGGCCTTCTGGAGCCGCCTTGTCTCAGCCGCCTGCGGGGCTCCTTCGGGTGGGCTCCTTCGGGTGGCCTCCTTCGGGTGGGCTCCTTCGGGTGGGCGCCCCCTGAAATCTCCATCGTTTGTTTGCGGCGTTCCCGCTATGCGCGAGCGCGCATGCTGCTATGATGGCGTGCGAGGAAACCCGCGCGCCCGCCGCACAAACACAACATCGCGCATGACCGACGGATAAGAGGCACATCATATGGCATTCGTCCATCTGCACAACCACACCGAGTACTCCCTGCTCGACGGAGCCACGCACATCAAGGACATGGTGCGGCGCGCGGCCGATCTCGGCATGCCGGCCGTCGCCATCACCGACCACGGCGTCATGTCGGGCGTGCCGGAGCTGTGCGCCGCCTGCGACGCCGTCGAGGCGGAGACGGGCGTGCGCGTCAAGCCCATCTACGGCTGCGAGGTCTATTTCACGACCGACGAGGAACTGCGCACCGACGTGAAGCCCCGCCTGTACCATCTGCTCCTGCTTGCAAAGACGAACGAGGGCTACCACAACCTGCTCAAGCTCGTGAGCGAGTCGCACATCGACAACTTCTACTACAAGCCGCGCACGACCTTGTCGATGCTGCAGAGGTACGGCCGCGGCCTCATCGCGACATCGGCCTGCGTTGCCGGCATCGTGCCGAAGCTGATCGACAACCGCCAGTTCGACGACGCGGTGGCCTGGGCGCAAAAACTCGCGAGCTGCTTCGAGACGGGCGACTTCTACATCGAGCTGCAAAACCAGGGCATCCGCACCGACGGCGGCCTCACCCAGACCGACCTCAACCACCAACTCGCCGACATCGCGCGCCGCTGCGGGTTCAAGACCGTCGCGACGAACGACTTCCACTACCTCACGCGCGAGGACGCTCGCGCCCAGGACATCATGCTGTGCATCGGCACGGGCTCTGCCGTGAGCGACACGAACCGCATGCGCTTCGAGAACGACCAGTTCTATATGAAGACGGAAGAGGAGATGCGCGAAGCGCTCGCCGACTTCCCCGAAGCGTGCGACGAGACGGTCCTGCTTGCCGAGAAATGCAACGTCGTGCTCGAGCGCGATTCGATCCTGCCGAGGTTCCCGTTGCCCGAAGGGGAAACCGAGGAGAGCTGGTTTCGCAAGCGCGTCCAAGAGGGCCTCGAGCGCCGTTACGGCACGCCCGTGCCGGCCGAGGCGCAAGCGCGTGCCGACTACGAGATGGGCGACATCAATCAACAGGGCTTCCCGGCGAACCGCCCCATCGTGCAGGAGTACATGGAGGGGGCGCGCCGCCAGGGCACCGGCGTGGGGCCA
>CAZBEP010000294.1:0-2417 GCA_964490925.1 uncultured Eggerthellaceae bacterium
AGGCTTTTCGGCATGTTGTAGTGGATCACGTAGCGCACGTTCGACTTGTCGATGCCCATGCCGAACGCGTTCGTCGCCACCATGATGGGCGCGTCGTCGTCGATGAACGCCTGCTGGTTCGCGGCGCGCACGTCGGCGGGCATGCCCGCGTGGTAGGCGACCGCCGAAAAGCCCGCGTCGGCCAGCTCGGCCGCGAGCGAGTCGACGTCCTTGCGCGTCGAGCAGTACACGATGCCCGACGCGTCCCGGTGCGCCGCGAGGTACGCGGCGATGCGGGCGCGCTTGCGCTTGGGCAGCAAATGCTCGACCCCGAAGTACAGGTTCGGCCGGTCGTAGCCGGTCACGACGGTGCGCGGGTCGGAAAGCCCAAGGATCCGAACGATGTCGCGGCGCACCTTCTCCGTAGCCGTAGCGGTGAACGCCGCGATGGCGGGACGCTCCGGCAGGCTGTCGGCGAATTCGCGGATGCCCAGGTAGGAGGGACGGAAATCCTGCCCCCACTGCGAGATGCAGTGCGCCTCGTCAACAGCGAGCAGCGGGATCTCGACGCTGCGCGCGAACTCGAGGAAGGCCGGGTCGGAAAGGCGCTCGGGGGCGACGTACATGATCTTGTACGTGCCGGCGAGCGCCCGCCGCATGACGGTGCGCTGCTGCCCGGGCGTGAGCGTCGAGTTGAGGTAGGACCCGCGCACGCCCGCGTCGACGAGCGCGCGCACTTGGTCGCTCATGAGCGAGACGAGCGGCGAGACGACCATCGCAAGCCCCGGCAGCATGATGCCGGGCACCTGGTAGCACAGCGACTTGCCCGCGCCCGTCGGCATGACGCCGAGCGCGTCGCGCCCGCTCAGGATCGCCTCGACGAGCTGCTCCTGGCCCGGCCGGAAGCCGTCGTAGCCAAAGACGCGCCGCAGCACGCCCCGCGCCGCCGCCAGCGGGTAGGCCGCGTCGAAGGGAACGCCGTCGAAGGGACGGCGCTTGCCCGCCACCCCCGCACGAAGTCGCGAGGCGTCGTGCGCCTGCACATCGTCGTACGCCATCATGCTGCCCGCTTTCTCTTCTGCCGATCACCATCGTTCGAGGCCACATGAGACGTATTTGAGCTGCATGCTTTTTCACGTCATCGCCCCAGAAAACGCCGATCGCTGCGCCCTCATCGGTTCGGGTCAACCGCAATCGGCCAGCACCGTCTCCCAGTGTAACAGCCAAGGCGACAAGGAGCGACTGCCTCTCTGTTTTCATTCCATTGCCAACTCCTACGAAAACGAAACTGCGAAAGCGAGTAGGGTATCTCTTAGGCGTACTGAGCCGCTTTCTTCACCTCGCGAAACAGAGCTTCGTTTTGCCGTGCAAGGGTTTTTTGATTGCTTTCGATACATCTATTCTGCAGAATGATGAACTCGTTTTGCTCGATAACATAATCGAGCTTTGCCGTTATCTTTTGCACGCCGTCTTCCATATGAGCATGAAGCAGAGCATCATCCAGGCTTGCGTTCGATGTGCTCATGTAGTCGTAGACGTAGATAACTGAAGCAATGTTCCTGTTCTGAACGGGAAGGATGTTCTCCTGATACAGCTCACCCAGCAGATCGCTGCAAGCCTGCCACTCGTTTGCTGTCCCCTTTATTCAAGAAGATGGACGTGTCTTTTCGTCTGCTCGACACCCGTCACCATCTATCTGCTGCAAAATCGCGGCATGACTTCCCAGACACAGGCGTGCGAGGCAGCCGGGAGGATCGGCGAGCTGTTCGACATCCTTGATTGCAGCCCTTCCGACCATTGCCGCGCCGCCGCAAGCGCGATGAGCGACTACGGGGACACCCTCATCGCCGTCCTCGCCGAGCGACACAGGGTCGACCTCATCGTCGCCCGTAACAAGAAGGATTTCGCGCACTCCCCCGTCCCTGCGCTCACCCCCGCCGGGTTCGTCGATACCCATAAGCTTTCGTGCTTGAGTAAGCACTGATTAATTTTCCTATCCGTATCTACCCCGTATCAGGCGAATACGAATAAGAGCGATCAATCGATGATCTCCCTGGCCGCAAGAAGATCAACTGACAACAGGCCGACATTACAGCACAATACCCTCAGCCTGCCCGCCAAAAGCATCTCGTAGAAACACGGCGGCGCTACAGAGAGGAGGTTAACACACGACGAGAAAGATACGGAATTCTGCCTCGAGAACCCACCTTCGTGCATTCTCGAGCAAAATACATGGCGCAAAAATCGCTTTAAGTGCGCAAAAGTCCTCCCGACTTTTGCGCCTGATCAGCCGACGCCGAAGACGAGGGCCCCGGCGAAAGGCCGCCCTCGGCCTCTTCTTTGTCGAGGCCGATGCCTTTCTGCGTTAGGCAACGTCTTCGGCACGCCGTAACGAGGGAAAGGCCCCTGCGGGCCGGGAGCCAGGCCGCAGCCGGGCG
>CAZBEP010000295.1:0-2413 GCA_964490925.1 uncultured Eggerthellaceae bacterium
GAACACCTTCGGCCCGCGCGCGGGGTCGGCCGCGGCGGCCTCGCCGATGATCGCCGCGTCGGCGCCGTAGCGGTTCGCGCGCATCGCCGCGAGCGCCGCGTCGGCCTCCTCCGCCGCGACGACGCAGACCATTTTGCCCTCGTTAGCCACCTGGAGCACGTCGTAGCCGAGCATGTCGCAGGCGCCGCGCACGGCGTCTTTCACCGGCACGGCGTCCTCCTCGACCACGATGTCGACGTTTGCCTGAACTGCGAACTCGTTGAGCGCTGACGCGAGTCCGCCGCGCGTCGGGTCGCGGAAGCAGCGCGTGGACGGCGCCGCCGCGATCACGTCGGCGACAAGGTGGTTCAGCGGCGCGGCGTCGCTTTCCACGCCAGCGGAGAACCCGAGCCCCTCCCGGCAGCTCATGATCGCGATGCCGTGGTCGCCGAGCGTCCCCGTCACGAGCACCGCGTCGCCGGGGCGGATCTTCGCGCCGCCGAGGTCGATGCCAGGCGCGATCACGCCGATGCCGCTCGTGTTGATGTAGACGCCGTCGCCGTGCCCGCGGTTGACGACCTTCGTGTCGCCCGTGACGATGCGCACGCCCGCCTCGCGCGCAGCGTCGGCCATCGACGCGCAGATGCGGCGCAAATCGTCCATGGAAAAGCCCTCTTCCAGGATGAACCCACAGCTCAGATAGAGCGGGACGGCGCCGCTCGTCGCGACGTCGTTCACCGTGCCGCACACGGCGAGCCGCCCGATGTCGCCGCCGGGAAAAAAGTGCGGGGCGACGACGAAACTGTCGGTGGAGTACGCGAGCCGCGCCGTCTCCGTAGGAATCTCGAGCGACGCCGCGTCGTCGCCACGCAACAGCTCGTCGTCGGCGTAGGCCGCGAAGAACACCTCGTCGATGATGCGTCTCATCATCGTGCCGCCGCTTCCGTGGCCGAGCATGACCGTCGCGTCCATGGACGCCCCCTTTCAAATCGGATCGTCCGTCCGAGCGCCGGCGAGCGGGCTCCGAGCGTCCGGCGCGTCATCAGCCCTGTCCACCATCCGTCCACGCGCCGGCGGGCGGAGGGCGCGCGGGCGGGCGGAGGGCGCGCTAGAATACGCTGCCGACCACCGTGAGCACGAGCCGGCCGTTCTTGACGCCCTTCGTGCCGAGGATGAGGTTCGATATCTGCTGCACGAGCGTCGTCTCGTCGCGCAGCACGATGACCTCGAGGCACAGGTCGGCATCGATGTGGACGTGCATCGAGGACACGATGCTTTTGAAGTAGTCGTGCTGGATGCGGTGCAGCTTCTCCTGCAGGTCGCTCGCGTGGTGGTCGAACATGATCGTGAGCGTGCCGAGCACCTCGGTTCCCGGCACGCCGCTCGCGTCCGTCACGAGCGCGTCGCGCACGAGGTCGCGCACGACCTCGCTGCGGTTCTTCGCAAGCCCGCGTCGCGCGACGAGCTGGTCGAACTGGATGAGCAGATCCTCGGGCATGGCGACCGAGAACCGCATGAGCTCGTTTCCCATGCGGCGCCCCACGCTAGACAAGGTTGACCGTCGCGCCGCTCGCGTGCCTCGCGTCCTCCTCGAGCGCGTCTTTCGCCTCGTCGAGGGCGGCGCGCGCGTCGTCGAGCAGCGCCTGCGCCGCATGCAGCTTCTCGGAAGCCGTCGGGAAGCCGGCGCCGCCCGCCAGGTGGGCGAGCGTGTGCGCCCAGCGCCGCTCGAGTTTCACGTGGTCGTCGATCTGATCGATCATCTGGTCGAACTGCCCGATGTTAACCCCGTTCGTGCACATGGTCGCATACCCTTCCAGCCGGATGTCGCCCGGCGCCGTCGGTTTCGTCGCGCCGCCGCCGGAAAGCCGGGTCGGGACGCTTCCCTGCTATCATAGTCGTCGCCGGAGAAACCGCAACCGCCAGCGTGGCAGCGGCTGCGATGTTACGGTGAATTACATTGGTAGCACGAATGCGGAAGGGAGCCGGCCACGTACGAAGCCATCTCGCAAAATGCATGGTCTCGCTTCGCTGCCTATCTTTCGGGGGCGCGCGCCGGCGTCGTCGGCGTCGTGAGCGAGCGCCCGCTTTCAGCCGCAGCGCGCATGGCCGTCGGCAAGTCGGCGCGCGCGCTCGGCTTCGGCGACGACGCGTGCTTCCATTGCACGCTGCGCCCGGACGGCGCGCAGCCCCTTTCCGCAGCCGAAACGTTCGAGCTCATCGAGCGGCTCGATCCCGTCGTACTCGTCGCGACGGACTCTGCGGCCGCCCGCGCGCTGAGCGACGCGTACCGGGCGAACGTCGCGCCGCTCGCCCGATCCCGCATCCTCGGCCGCACGACGGTCGCGTTTCGCTCGTTCGAGGAGATGCTCGCCTCGCCCGAGGGCAAGCAGCGAGCCTGGGCGCTCCTCAAACTGCTTCGCCCCTCCCGCTGAGC
>CAZBEP010000296.1:0-2410 GCA_964490925.1 uncultured Eggerthellaceae bacterium
CCCTTGCTGCCGCCCATGAGGTCGTGTGCGTCTACACGAGGACCGATGCCGTCCGCTCGCGCGGCTCGCGCGCTGAGCCGTCTGCCGTCCGCCGCGTCGCCGAAAGCCTCGGCATCGAGGTACGTACGCCGAAGACGCTGCGCGACGCCGACGAGCAGCGGGCACTCCGCGACCTTGCGCCTGACGTCGTCTGCGTGGCTGCCTACGGCATGATCCTGCCGCCCGAGGTTCTTGCCGTTCCGCGTTTCGGCTGCGTGAACGTCCATGCCTCGCTTCTGCCCCGATGGCGCGGGGCGGCGCCGGTCGAGCGCGCCATTCTCGCGGGCGACGAAGAGACGGGCGTGTGTATCATGCGTATGGAGGAAGGCCTCGACACCGGCCCGTACTGCCTGAGGAAAACGATCTCGATCGGGGAAAAGAGCTCAGACGAGCTGACCTGCGAGCTCGCCCGCCTCGGTGCCGAGGCGCTCGTCGAGGCGCTCGCGCTCATCGAGCGCGGCGAGGCGTGCTGGGTCGCGCAGCCCGAGGAGGGCGCCAGCTACGCGCGCAGGGTCGAGAAGTCCGAGCTCGCCCTCGATCCGGACGAGTCGTCGGAGATGGCCGTCCGCAAGGTGCGCGCCTCCTCGGCGAGCCGCCCGGCTCGCTGCCTCATAGCCGGCAGGCCGGTCGCGCTCCTTCAGGCCCATGTCGCCGAGCCGGACGAGCTGGGCGACGCAGCCAGCGCGCCGCCGTCCGGTCGTGCGGCACTCGTCTCCAAGCGACTCGTGCTCGGAACGACGGACGGCGTGATCGTCGTCTCTTCGGTGAAGCCCGACGGCAAAAAGGCGATGGATGGTGCGGCCTTCGCGGCGGGCATCCAGGGCATCAAGCGCGAGGGCGCTTCGTGGGAGCGCGTCGATGGCTGACGAACGTCGGGCGGGGGGCGAAGAGCCCCGGCGTGCTCCTCGGGGAACCCGGCGCGAGCGCGCCCATGCGAGTGCCGGGCGCCTCGCCGCGCTCGAAGTCGTCCGCAGGGTTCGCGAGCGGGAGGCCTTCACGCACGACGTCCTCGAGGCGGTCGTGAACGGCAAGAGGTCCCTGTCGCGCGAGGACCGCGCTTTCGCCACCGCCCTTTCGCTCGGCGTCGCGGCGACGGTCGGCACGCTCGACGAGGTGATCGACGGGGTGCTCGATTCGCCTCGGGACGTCAAGGCGGACGTGCGCGACGCTCTGCGCATCAGCGCCTACGAGATGCTCTTCCTCGACAAAGACGCCTATGCGGCCGTCGACCAGGGAGTCGAGCTCGTGCGCGTCGTGGCTCCGCAGGCAGCGGGGCTCGCAAACGCCGTGCTGCGCCGCGTCGCGCGGGCAGCGAAGCTCTTCCCCTTCGGCGATCCCGAGACCGACCTCGGAGCGGCGGCGCGCCTTGAAGGCTTCCCTGAGGATCTCGCGACCTATCTTGCCGAAGACCTCGGCGAGGCGGCCGTGCGCGACCTCATGGCGGCTTCGAACGGCCAGGCGCCCCTCTATGTGGCGGTGAACGCGGCGAGGGCGGAGGACGAGGAGGTTGCTGCCTCGCTGCGTGCGGCGGGTTCCGAGGTCGAGCAGGGGTATGCGGGCGGGCGGCCTGTCGAGGGCTGCCTGCGCGTTCTCAAGCCCCGCGTGCTCGCCGACGGGCGCATCCGCAAGCTCATCGCCGAGGGCGCCCTGCTCGTCGCCGACGCCTCTGCCCAGGCCGTCGCTCGAATCGCCCTCCCGCCCCGCAAGCCCGAAAGCTTTCTCGAGGTTTGCTCGGGACGCGGCACGAAGACGGTACTGCTGCAGAGTGGGGCGCTGCGGGTCTACGGGTCGCAGATTGACCTTACGGCCGTCGACAGCCACCGCTTCAAGGCTCAGATCGTGCGCGAGCGAGCCTGGGACTACGGCGTCGAGCTCGCCGCGTCGATCGCGGGGGATGCGACCGAGCTCGACCGGCATCTCGGCACCCAGCTCTTCGACGCGGCGCTCGTTGATGCTCCCTGCTCGGGGTTGGGGACTTTAAGACGTCATCCCGAAATTCGTTGGCGACTCTCCGATCGCGACGTTGACGAACTCGCCGCGCTCGGGCTTGCTATCCTGAGCGAGACGGCGCGGCATATACGGCACGGCGGGGTGCTTACCTATGCGACCTGCACCGTTACGCAGGCCGAGAACGCCGGCGTCGTCAAGCGCTTCCTGGAAAGCGAGGTCGGAAGCGAGTTTGCGCTCGCGCCTATCGGCGAGGCGTCTTGCTTTGCCCCCGCCGCTGTTCCCGGTGGCCCTGATGCCCACTTCGCCGTGCGTCTGGTGCGCAGCGCCGGGGGTTTGGCATCATCGACGATTCGGTAGAACTTGAGCGAGTCGTCGAAGAGCGGATAGGGCTTAGCAGTTGCGACCCTTGAAACGCTTCTCG
>CAZBEP010000297.1:0-2387 GCA_964490925.1 uncultured Eggerthellaceae bacterium
CGCTTGATGCCTTTGAGCTGGAACTTGCCGATGGTCTTGTTGTCGGCGGCCATCGAGATCGCCTTCTACGCCGACACGTCGCTGCCCGGCCAGGTGGAGGATTCCGACCATCACTACATCAACACCGACACATGGGCGCACTACACGAACTTGCAGATGCAGGCGAATCACGCCGTTACGGTGGTCGGCTGGGACGACGACTATCCGAAGGAGAACTTCATCGAGGGTCGGCAGCCGCCGCACGACGGCGCGTGGATCGTCAAGAACTCGTGGGGCGCGGTCGACGAGGAGTTCCCGAACAAAGACGAGTGGGGCATCGACGGCACGGGGTATTTCTACCTGTCCTACTACGACCAGAGCCTGACCAGCATCGAGACGTTCAACTTCGATACCGAGATACGCGGCTACGGCTACTCGATCGTCAACCAGTACGACTACATGCCCACCAACGGCGTGACCTCTTCGGAATCCGATACGCCGGTGAGTATGATCAACGTGTTCACGGCCGAGGAAGACAGCTCGTTTGCACGCTGAGTTGTCAGACCGCGAAAGAGGACGTGACGGCGCGCTTCGAGGTCTACCTGCTCGACGACGACGCCATCGGCCCGACGGACGGCACGCTCATGGCGACGGCTTCCGAGACCTACGAATACGGCGGATACCATAGGATCGATCTCGAAGAGCCGGTCGTGGTGCTCGAAGGGCAGCGTTTCTCCGTCGTGGTGACCGAGCGCGATGCGAGCGGCCTGTACCAGTACAACGTAAGCGCCGCGCTCAACGAGACCGCCTACGAGAACCTTACCCAGCACCTGGGCTATTCCTCCTACTCGAAGGGTGTCGTAAACGAGGGCGAAAGCTATCTGTTCATCGACGACACCTGGTCGGATTGGGCCGAGCTCGTCGAGATGCTGCAGAGCGCGGCGTCCGAGCAGATGAGCGATTGGCTCGATTACGACAACTTCTCGATCAAGGCGTACGCCGACTCGCTGCTGAGCGGTACGTTCAGCGACGTGACTGTGGACGACTGGTTCTCCGATGCAGTCGAGTACGTGAACGCGCGCAACATCATGACCGGCATCGGCGATACGGGCACCTTCGCGCCGATCGAGGAAATGAAGCGCCAGGACGTGGCTGTCATGCTGTACCGCTACTTCGCGCCGAGGAATACGCGCAAACGTTCGATCTGGCCGTGTACGGCAGCACTGTCAACACCACGGGGCTTGCCGACGTGGCGGCGGGGCAGTACTACACGCCGCCGTGAACTGAGCCGTTGAGAACGGGGCCATGACCGGGCATGAGGGTACGACGCGGTTCGGCGTGGACGAGCCCATCACGCGCGAGCAGTTTGCGACAGTCATCTACTGCGAGCTTACGGGCGAGACCGACGCGGCGCTTCTCGAGGGCACCGGATCACCGTTCCTGGATGCCGACCAGGTGTCCGAGTACGCTCAAGAGGCGATGGCGTGGTGCATCGAGGTCGGTATCGTTCAGGGCACGGAAGGCTGTCTGATGTCGCAGGAGAACGCGCTGCGCTGCGAGATCGTCACGATGATGATGCGCGTCGATACGCTTAGCGGCACGTCGATGCGCAAGGCGGCCTGCGCCGTAGGGTTCCATCGCGCCGCCGCATGCGGGCGCGTGGGTTGACGGCGGAAGAGGCCGAAAAGCACGAGAGCAACGGCAGGTCGCCTTGTCGTGCGTGTCCGGCGCGCTCTGCGGAACGTGCGGCAGGGAGGGCTGGCCCGAGCGTTTCGAGCTTTTCATCGCTCGCACTGCATGTTTTGACGCGTTGGGACTGCGGCAGCCAGGCTGGATCGCCTACGCGACGCAGCCGAGCCTCCTCCTTCTGCCCCTGGTCGTATCGCACGCCCTTCCGCCGCCCTCGTCGAAGCCCTAGAGGAACCCGTCGGCGCACTGCGGCAGGCGGCCGCCGGGTTCCTCGGCGAACTCCTCGGGCTCGGTGCGCGACCAGTTCCTACCGCAGCAGAGCTCCTCCTTGACCGCCCCGAAGAAGCCCTCGGCCCGCGCGTCGTCCGGGCAGCGGCCCTCGCGCGGCGGCAGCCGCAGGCCCGCCCGCCGGCCTCGAAGGCTCGCGCGCGCCTGCCGACCGCCTCGGCGCGCGCCCCGCCCTCCCGAGCGACCTCCCGGCATGCTCGCAGGGGCTCTTGGGTATGGCGGGGAAGGTCGTCAGGCTCCTCGGCCGGCACCCGCAGCTCCGACGCAATCTCTCGCCCGATTCGGCCTTACGCTCGTTCGAGAGGGCTCCGCGCCCCCTGCCTTTGAGCCGCGCGCCGGCTCCCTCGGCGCCCCCCCGCGCCCGTCCCGCGCCCCGGGGGGCCGCCGCTGCCCGCCCGTTTGCGTCGGGTGCCACAGGCTGCTGCGCCTCG
>CAZBEP010000298.1:0-2386 GCA_964490925.1 uncultured Eggerthellaceae bacterium
CGCGCGCCTCGCCGGGCGCCTCTTCGCCGTACGAGGGCGCTGCTGCAAAGCGGTGCGTCAGCCCGTGACGCGAATGCCGACATAGCTGGCGTTCGACGGCAGGCCGTCGATGCTGTAGACGCTCGAGAGGGCTATCGCGGAAACCCGCCAGGTCGCCTCTCCGCTGTCGGTGGCGACGGTTCCCTCGCAAAAGAGGTTTCCGGAGCTGTCCGTACTGAGATCGGTGGCGGACGCCTCGTCGAACCCTTGGGAGGCTATCGCCGCAGAGACGGCGTCCTCGAGGCTCGCGCTCGAAAAGTCGGCGTAGCGAACGCGCGCGCTCGTGAAGCTGCCGCGCTCCATGTCGAGTTGCCACGACCCATGCAGCAGGCGGGCGGCGTCGGAGGCCGAAAGGGTCGCCACGCCGCTTTCGTACATCGCCATGGCGTCGTCGACGGACACGTCGCTCGGCAGCTTCACGACGTTGAGCGACGCGCCCTCCTCGAGAGTAGAGGACGACAGCACGTATGTCGTGTATCCGGCGTCGGCGAGCGCCTGCTCGATGGTTGCGTCGTCCTGCCCGAGGAACGAGGCGACGTTCGGAAGGTCGATAGACACCTCGCGGGAGAGGTATTCCTCGACGCTTGCCTGCTCGCGCGCGGCCGCATGGAACACGGAGTCGTAGAACCACGCGAGGAAAATGATGCCGGCGACGGCGGCGACGGCGGCGACGGCGGCCATAGCGACCTTGGTGTTCGTCGGCGGCTGTTGGGATCTGAGAAGCGACGACCCGTCGAGGATGAGAACGCCGTTCCGGTCGTCGGTGCGCATCGATTCTTCGTCGGCCACGAACGCTCCCTCGCCTCGCTCGGCGCGCCGTTCCCGGCGCGCTTATGGACGCCCGTAGTATACCATTGCGCGCCGCCGCTTCCCGTGCTAGCATGGGGAGCCGTCCCCTGGGGGAGTAGTTGGCATAGCGATATGCGGCGCGTCAACATCATGGCTGTCATGCCTGGCGCGTCTGAAATAACGAGACCCATGGCGCTTCTGATGCCGAACGGCGCAGGCGCCATGGGTTTTTTGGTGTCCGAGGGGCAAGAAGGACGCGGGAGCGCGGGACGGGGAAGGACGAAGAATGCTCGACTTTACGATATTCGCGTCGCCGGATGCGTGGATCACCCTGGTGAGCCTGATGTTTCTCGAGATCGTTCTCGGTGTGGACAACCTCGTGTTCATCTCGATCACCACGGACCGCCTGCCCGAGGGCAAGCGGCACGTCGGCCGCAAGCTCGGTCTCGCCGGCGCGCTCGTGATGCGCATCATCTTCCTGTCGTTCGCGTCCTACCTCGTCCATATGTCCGAGCCGCTCTTCACGATCGACCTCGGCGTGTACGCGCACGGGTTCTCCGTGCGCGACCTCGTGCTGCTTCTCGGCGGCGCGTATCTGATCTACAAGGGGATATCCGAGCTCAAAAGCACGCTCGCGCTCACCGAGCTCAAGGCCGAGCGCAGCGAGGAGCACAGGGCTCTCCACGCGCTGTCGCTTCCGCAGGCGGTCGGCACCATCATGGTGATGGACCTCGTATTCTCGATCGACTCCGTCATCACCGCCGTCGGCCTGGCCGACCACCTCATTATTATGATCGTCGCCGTCATGGTCGCGGTGTTCATCATGATGGCGTTCATCGACCCGATCTCGAACTTCATCAACGGGCACCCGGAGATGAAGATGCTCGCGCTCGCGTTCATCGTCGCCATCGGCTGCCTGCTCGCCGTCGACGCAGCCGGGTTCCATACCGGCGTCGAGTTGCTCCACATGCCGCTCGAAAAGCTCATGGTGTACTTCGCGATGGTGTTCTGCATCGTGCTTGCGCTCATCCAGATGCGGTACAACTCAAACTACGAGAAGTGGCGCGACGAGTGCCGGGCCGTCGACGCGGCGCGCCGGCTTGCGTCTATGCGCGACGAGTTGACCGAAAAGCTCGAGGCCGAGCGGGCGCGCCGCCGCCAGGCCGAGGCCGACGCGAAGGCGGCGGAGAGGTACGCAGCGAAGCAGGCCGCAACATCCGGCCCGACCTACCAACCCATCATCATGGGCTCTACGGTGTACATGATGATGCCCGTAGAGGGCATGGATGTCGAGGGACTGCGCGCGGCGCTCGCGAACCAGGGAGCGGAACCGCTGCTCAACGCCCCGATCGAGATCGAGGTCGAATCCGTCGAAGACGCGGGCGCGTCGCAGGGCGCAGACGCGTAGCCTTCCGTCCGGCGCCCGAGCGCACGTGCCGGCGGCCTCCTCGGCCGCGCCCGCCCGGCGCCGCGCCCGGCGGCGTTCCCACAGCGGAGTTCCGCCGCGCATGGGGTCAGTCGAGCGCGGGCGCGCCCTCGAACAGCTCGCGGCCTTCGG
>CAZBEP010000299.1:0-2383 GCA_964490925.1 uncultured Eggerthellaceae bacterium
GAAAAGCCGGATCTCCGCAGACGGCTTTTTGGGATAGAGCAGCCCGTACGGGATCCGATACGCCCAGTCCATCGGCAGGGAGACGAATTCGGGATGCACGTTGTCCCATGCGTCGAGGGTCTCCATGAGGATGGATTCGCGCGCGCACTCGTTGAAGGTCTCGATGCTGTAGAAGCTCGGCGTGTCCACGACGGCGATCGCCGGATGTCGCTCCTCTATCTCCCGGCGCAGAGAGTCGAGAACCGGCGACGCGCCTTTTTCAACGAGCATGAGGGACTGACCCTCAAGGTCGTCCCATGTGAGGAAGGGCTTGCCCGAAAGCGCGTGGCCTCTCGGCACCGCGATTTTGCAGTCGTAGAAGCCCAGCTCTAAAACGTTGCACGCCTCACGCCACGCCGGGGCGTCGCAAGGCCCCAAAAGGCAGTCTATCCTAAAGCCCAGCTGCGCAATCACCGAGGCTAGCTCCGCCTCGTCGTCGAAAGGCACGATCTCGATTCCGAAATCGCTTCGGGTGCCTATGCGCGACCAAAGCTCCAGCAGGCGGGAGCAGGGTCGCAGCAGCGAGGTGCCCACCTTGATGGTCGGCTTTCCCGCAGACGCGAGCGCCTGTATCTCGTGGAGGGCGGTATCGGAGATGCGCTTTGCGCGTCGCGCGCTCTCGACCAAAACGGCGCCGGCGTCGGTCGGGCTGACCCCCCGATTCGTCCGGTCGAGAAGCCGCGCCCCGATCTCCGCTTCCAGGGAATCCATCTGCTTCTTGACGGAGACGGCCGAAACGTACAGCCGTTTTGAGGCTGCAGAGAAGCTTCCGGCTTCGATTACGACAAGAAACGTCAGCACGCGCCTGTCGAGCATGTCCATCCGCCCTTCGTTCCCCCGGCATTACCATGAAGTTAAAACGCGCGAGCCCATTGAAGCATTCCCCTCCCGGTTCGTAAAGGCTACATTCACTACGGCGCAACAGTGCGAGCACTTCCAGACGGGAAGGGCGAAAGGCGATGCCTCGAAAGGCGAAAGCTCGCCTTGGAGCGCATGGTTCGACCTTTTTCATTGTTTTTGTTCCGCGAAACGATTAAAAAGGTCGAATCGTCGGCACCGTCGCCAAGGCCGGTTCTGCTGGCTCGATCTTTTCGGAGGGGACATGGGCAACGACACGACGACGGCATCCCCGTTTAGCCTCGGCGCTCCGCTGGTGGCCATGCTGACCATCGCCTCGGGGTTGGCCGTTGGGAACCTGTACTGGGCGCAACCGCTGCTTGTGCAGATCTCGAACGATCTGCAGGTTGCGGTTGCCGACAGCGGGCTTCTCGTGACCGCCACCCAGGCCGGGTACGCGCTCGGCATCCTTTTACTCGTCCCGTTAGGGGATATATGCCCGAGGCGGCGGCTCATCGGCATCGTCATGACCCTTGCCGCCTTGTCCCTCTTGTCTTGTGCGGTTGCGCCGAACTTCGTTGCGCTCGCGTTTTCCCTCTCGGCGCTGGGCGCCACGACGGTGTCAGGGCAGATCATCATCCCGATGGCGCGCGATATGGCCGACCCTGCGCGGCGAGGCCGGGTGGTGGGCGCGATAACGGCAGGCGTCATGCTCGGCATCCTGACCGCCCGATCCTTGAGCGGCCTTGTTGCCGAGTTCCTCGGCTGGCGCGCCATCTACGCGGCGGCCTCTCTTCTGAACCTTGTCTTGATGGCAGCCCTCTCGAGGAGTCTTCCGGGGCTGCCCGGCAAGGAGCGAGCCTCGTATGCGAGGCTGATAGGCGACGTGCTCGCGAGCGTCGCCCGGCACCGTGCCCTCAAATGGATCCTGGTGACCAACGGGCTTGTCTTTGGCGTGGTGTTCAACCTGTTCTGGAACGCGGTCACGTTTTTGCTCGGCAGCGAGCCGTTCGGCTTCGGCTCGCTACAGATCGGCCTCGTGAGCTTGGCGGGCGTTACCGGCGCGGCGGGTTCGGTGTGGGTAGGGAAGCTCGATGACAAAGGGCTCGGCGAAACCGCCGTCGGCCTCTTCGCGCTCCTCGTTGTGGCGAGCATGCTGGTTGCGGCCTGCGCCGGGCGGCTGGTTGCGGCCTGCGCCGGGCGATCCGTGTTTCTGGTGGTCGTGGCGGCGGCTTTGTGCTCGCTCGGCGTGCAGGGGGTCGGCACCTTGAACCAGCTGAGGGTCATGGCTCTGGATCCGCCCAAGAGCAGCCGCCTAAACACCGCCTTCGTGTTCAACAACTTCGTGTTCGGAGCCGCTGGAAGCGCGCTGTCGGGGCTTGTCTGGACGCTCGCAGGCTGGGAGGGGGTCTGCGCGGTGGCGGTCGCCGCCTCGCTTGCGGCCGCAGCGGGCTGGCTCGCAAGCAGGAGGGCGGTCGAGAGGCCAAAGCCGTAGAGTCTCGCTCCG
>CAZBEP010000300.1:0-2382 GCA_964490925.1 uncultured Eggerthellaceae bacterium
CCTCCTCGGCCTTCGCCGGCTCCACCTTCTTCGGCTCCGCTTTCTTCGGCGTCGCCTTCTTCGCGTCGGCCTTCTTCCGAACCGGCTCGGTCACCAGCTCCATGATGACCATCGGCGCGCCGTCGCCCTTGCGCGGGCCGAGCTTCATGATGCGCGTATAGCCGCCCGGGCGGTCCTTGAACATGCCCTGCGCGACCTTCTCGAAGATCTCGCGCACGATCTCCTTCTCGCCGCCGAGCGCGGCGATGGCGAGGCGGCGGGAGTGCAGGTCGCCCCGCTTCGCCCACGTGATGATCTTGTCGACGTCGGGGCGGATCTCCTTCGCACGCGACTCGATCGTCTTGATGCGGTCGTTCGCAAGCAGCGAGATCACAAGGCTGCGCTTCATCGCCTTGGTGTGGCTCCAGTCGGTGCCGAGCTTGCGACCCTTCTTGTTGTGTCTCATGTCCCGAAACTCCTCTGGCTACAGCTTCAGGTTGAGGTCCATGGAAATGAGCTTGTCCTTCACTTCCTCGATGGACTTCGCACCGAAGTTCCTGATGTTCAAAAGGTCGTTCTCAGAGAACTCGACCAGTTGGCGCACGGAGTGGATGCCGGCGCGCTTGAGGCAGTTGTACGAGCGGACCGACAGATCGAGGTCTTCGATCTGCTTGTCGAGCTCGGCGTTCGATTCCTGACCCTCCGGAGCGAAGATAGACGGGGCTTCGTTCTCGACCTCGTCGTCTCCGTTCGCCAGGTTCAGAAACGCACCCATGTACTGGCTGATGATGTTCGCAGCACGGCAGACCGCGTCGGTCGGCGCGATGCTGCCGTCCGTTTCGACCTCGAGCACGAGCTTGTCGTAGTCGGTGCGCTGCCCGACGCGCGTATCGGTGACGTTGAGCGTGCAGCGCCGCACGGGCGAGAACAGCGAGTCGACGTGGATGATGCCGATCGGATCCTCGGTGCGCTTGTTGCGTTCGGCGGACACGTAGCCGCGCCCGACGCCGATGCGGATCGTCATGTCGAACTGGCCGTCGTCGGCGACCGTCGCGATGACGTGCTCCGGATTGATGAGCCTGAACTCCGTCGGCACCTCGATGTCGGCCCCGGTGACCGTGCACGGCCCTTCCACCGACACGTGCGCCGTGGCCTCTTCGACATCGTCGGTCTGAGCAGCGAACACGAGCCCTTTGACGTTGAGCACGATGTCGGTGATGTCCTCGATCACGCCTTCGGCGGTCGTGAACTCGTGCTGTACTCCTTCGATCTGGATGGCGGTCGCCTTCGCGCCGTCGAGCGAATTCAGCAGGACGCGGCGCATGCTGTTTCCGAGCGTGTTGCCAAAGCCGCGCTCAAGCGGCTCGACGATGTAGCGGGCAACGCGGTCGTTGACTTCTTCCGTGGCGACTGTGGGCCTCATGAACTCCGTCATGCGCAAAAGCCTCCTTACCTCTGCTGCGATTATTTCGAGTAAAGCTCGACGATAAGCTGCTCGCGAATGTCGAGATCGATCTGATCGCGCTGAGGAAACGCCAAAACGCTGCCCTGCAGTTTTTCGATGTCAACTTCCAGCCACGCCGGAACCTGCACGCGCTCGTTGCTGATGAGCGCGCTTTTGATGACGAGCATATCCTTGGCCTTGGGCGCCACCGCAACGAGGTCGCCGGGGCGCACGCGGAACGACGGGATGTCGACGCGGCGGCCGTTCACCTGGATGTGGCCGTGGCGCACCTGCTGGCGCGCCTCGGCGCGGGACTTCGCGAACCCGAGGCGGTACACGACGTTGTCGAGGCGGGACTCCAAGATGCGCAGCAGGTTCTCGCCCGTGACGCCCTGCTGTCGGTTCGCGATGTCGTAGTAGCGGCGGAACTGCTTCTCAAGGACGCCGTAGATGCGCTTGGTCTTTTGCTTCTCGCGCAGCTGCGTGCGGTACTCGCTCTCCTTCACGCGCTTCCGGCCGGCATCGCCCGGCGCGTACGAACGGCGCTCCATAGCGCACTTGTCGGTATAGCAGCGGTCGCCTTTCAGAAAGAGCTTCGACCCCTCGCGGCGGCACAGCCTGCAGTCCGCTCCTGTATAACGAGCCATAGTTGAGTGATCCTTTCAGTTACACGCGGCGACGCTTGCTCGGACGGCAGCCGTTGTGCGGAACGGGGGTGCAGTCCTGGATGCTGGAGACCTCGAGGCCGGCGGCCTGGAGCGATCGGATCGCCGTCTCGCGGCCGGATCCGGGGCCTTTCACGTACACGGCCACCTTGCGAAGGCCGTGCTCCATCGCCTTCTTGGCGGCGGCCTCCGCAGCCATCTGCGCCGCGAAGGGCGTCGACTTGCGGGAGCCTTTGAAGCCGACCGTGCCGGCGGACTGCCACGAGATCACGTTGCCCTGGGGGTCGGTGATGC
>CAZBEP010000301.1:0-2382 GCA_964490925.1 uncultured Eggerthellaceae bacterium
GCCGCGCCGCTTCATCGCCGCCGAAGATCCGGCCGTCCGCCCGGGGCGCGCTCCGGGCGGGATCACAGCCTCGGCGCCGCCCCGTCAGGTAGGGCAGCGCCTGCACAAAGACCTTCGCGACCTGCCCGTGCAGCGCGTCGTTGGAGGTGTCGAGACACTTGCCGCCGTCGGGATCGCCGGATCCGAACGGGAAGTCGACGCTCACCGCCCACCTGAGCGCGCCGTTCGCGTACACCCAGTTGAGAGCGTTCATGTAGCAGATCGGCTCGGTGGCATCGACCTCAATGAAGGGAGGCGGTTCACGCCCCACTCCTCGTCGCCGTCGACGGCATCGGTCACCGCACGGTATTTTCTAGTTGACCCCCGGGGGCTTCGGTGCGCCAGGGGCGCCGGGGACACCGGGAGCTTTTGGAGCGCCGGGAGCTCCTGGTGCTCCGGGGGCTCCGGGAGCCTTTGGAGCACCGGGGGCGCCTGGTGCTCCAGGAGCGCCTGGGGCACCTGGGACTCCGGGAGCTCCGGGGCTTGCCGGAAGCTCGGCGCCGCACTGTGGGCACGTGGTGTCGAATACTCCGCAGTCCGCTCCGCATTTCGGGCATTTGCTTGCGCCTCCGACTGCAGCTGGTCTAAAACACATAGCAAGCCTTTCCAAATCATAGATGTACTCTGTTTACAAAGTAGCGCTATAGACGCAATGGGGAACATTCGCTTCGTCCGCCTCCGCTCTGCCCGAGCGTCTGGAGTTTGAACCGCATCGACACAGAACGCCATGTCCCACTAAAGCTCATGTTTGCAATTTCCTTGGCACAGGGCGGATCCGAGCCAAGGCAACCGGTCAGCGTTTCCCGAGCACTGCTCTCACCTCCTCGCGGCTCACCGTGGTTTCCGAAAAGCCCGCTTCCGTCACAAGGAAGCGAATCGCAAGGTCGATATCACGCAGGTCGTCTGCAAACTCGTTCGCGACAAACGAAAGCGCTTCCTCAGACAGCGCCACGGGTCTGCCCGTCTTGGCGCCATAGCGCTTGGCCGTACGCCTTACAAGTTCGACACGCCCTTCACCGTCAAGCGGCTCGACCGCTATCTCCTCGAAAGCGTCGAACACCCCCTCAAAGCGCGAAAGGTCGTAGGAGCATCTTGGCATGAGGGCGCCAATGACCGTGTCGAGCCCAAGCCGATTGCGTTCCGCAACCAAAAGCCTGCACACGTCGACCCCAATGCTCTCTTTGAAAAACGCATCGAGGCTGTCGATCAACAGCACATCGACTTCTCCGGCATCAGCAAGGAGCTTTTCGCTTGTTCCAAACCTGATGGCCGACGCAAGCTCCGCTGCGTGCGTGAAGAGCACCCTCCGATCCGACAGCATGTCGCGCTCCACGCCCCGCGCGCGAAGCACTGCCGTTTTCCCCGATCCGGACGGACCGTACATGAAGATCCGCGTCTGCCGCCCCCGTTTTTGCGTGATGCCGATCACACGCTCAAACGCGTTTCGGTTGCCGTCGGTGACGACAATATCGTCTAACTGAGGGGTCATTCCACCTCCTGAGGGAACAGCGAACGCTCGCACGCGACTCTCACTGGATAGCTAGCCCTTTCGCAAACGTGAACTTGGCGCGACATACGGCGACACCGGACAGCGAATACCGATGCGGCCGTCGATCAGCGGCATCGTGCAGCCGCAGACGCGCAACGCCGGTCATGGCTCTTCCAAAGCGTGGTTTTCTCTCGCTCCAGCAGGTATCAAGGCCTGCGCACCGCATGACGAACATATGCCCGCTTCGGGATCGACACTGCCCCCGCACATAAGGCACGGGATGTCTGCGGGCGGCGTATAGTAGGGGCTTGACGGATCGAACTTGCCGCACCGTCCACATTTTGTGCAGGGATAGCACATTGCCGCGCCTCACAAAACCTCAACGAGCTCGATGCGGTATTCAAGGGTCTTCCCGGCAAAGGGGTGGTTGAAGTCGATTCGCACGGTATCGTCGGTCGCTTCGGTCACAAAGGCAGGCTGCTTCGTGCCGACCTGCCTGTTGTTCCAAAACACGATGTCGCCCGTTTCAAGCGAATAGCCGTCGTCGAGCATCATCCGCGGGTACCATTGGGCAAGCTCTTCACGATACAACCCGTAACCGAGATCGGGAGGCACCTCGACCGTCTTCTTCTGACCGACCTCCATGCCGACAAGCGCCTGCTCTATACCACGAGGAAGCTTCATGTCGCCCACCATGACCACAAGCGGATCGCCGGACATTCGCTCATCGACCGGCTCTTCGCCCTTGATGCCGCCAAGGTACCTGATGCCGACAACGCTTCCCATCCTGACGGTTTTGCCCATGACACACCCTGCCAATCGATCCTTTGACTCTTCAATCTCCCGCTTCAATC
>CAZBEP010000302.1:0-2351 GCA_964490925.1 uncultured Eggerthellaceae bacterium
CCCGCCGCAGGCGGCTGCCCTACGCCCGGTCGCAGCGTACCGTTACTCGGGCCTGGCCGCTGTAGTTGCAGGTGAACAGCGTCAGGTCGTAGCCGCTGTCGGTCATCGCCTCGACTGCGGTGGAGCTCAGCGTCTCGATCTCTATGACCTCGTAGGCGATGCTCGTTCCGGCCGTGTCGGTGAAGTAGACCGCGTCTCCGATGGAGAGGCTGCTCAGCGACCCGAAGTGCGAGGAGTAGTTGTGCGCGCATATGACCAGATCGTCGGTTTTCGCAGACCCGGCATACAGGCACGGCGCAATCCGAAGCTGCTCGTAGCTCCATGAGGCCATGACCGGAAGCTCCATCCCGATCGAGGGGGCCGACACGTACCCCACGTAGCGGTACCCGTCTATCTCGACCCAGGACCCGGACGCCGAGGACGCCGAGGACGCCTCGTCCACTTGCGCGAGGAGCTGGGCCAAGACGCCGCTCGCAGAGGATGCGGCGCGGCTGTCGTCCCAGCGGTTCCATGCGAAAAGGGCGAGCGCCGCAACAAGCAGCAGCGCTCCTGCCGTCATGCATATGGTTCCCGCCTTACGCCGCACGCCGCTTCTCCGGATCTCCCCGGCGTACGCTGTAGCCTACGGAGAACAGGACGGTTCCCGCTATCGCGAGGATCGGAACGGGCCAGTTGAGCTGTCCGGTCTGCGGCAGCTTGGTGTACACAGGCTCCTCTTCCTCCACCTCTTCTTCGGGTTCGTCCTCCACTACGGAAAGCAGGCTCATCTTGGGTTCTGCGTCCGTGTCGTAGACGTACTCCTCGGCGGCCTCGTCGTAGGACGGCACGCTCACCAGAAACGGCGAGATCGTCTCGTATCCGTCGGCGGGCTCGTACTGATCCACCAGATACAGCCCAAGCTCGAGCTCTGAGGCAACCCAGGTCCCGTCGTCCTCGACGTCCACGGTCATGCCCTCGCAGGACATCTCGAGGGCGTAGGCGGCCAGGGTCTCCGCGAGCACGGTGCTGCTCACGTCCTCCAGCGACTCCTCGGACGCGGCGAACTCCTCCGTCAGGACAAAGGCGTAGTTCCCGTCGTCGGAGACAACGTCCCCTACCTGGTAGAGCACGACGCACCCGCCGCCGACAGACGACCCTTCGCAGGCCATCGTGCCCGATATGGAGCCTGTGCGCGTCATGTCGGGCACCTCGCGGGCGGCGGCGCTCTCGGAAAGCGCGCCGCACACGGCAAGGGCCGCAAGCAGCGCCGCGCAGCCCCATGCCGCGATGCGCTTACGCGTCGTCATTCCGTCTCCCTCCTTCGTATCCGCCCGTCGCATTCGCCTCCAGACGCTTCCGGCGCGTCCGGACGAGCACTGCCGCGATCGCCGGCGCGAGCATCGGCGCGGCGACGATCGGGGCCACGAGCAGCGGGTCTACCTGCATGGCGTCGGCCGTGACGCGCGTCCCGCTGCTGCCGTCGGTGCGATGCCCCCGCACGAGCAGCCGGTGCGTGTTGATGCCGTAGGGCGTGCAGGTCATGAGCGTGCAGTAGTCCTCGCCCTCCACGATGGCCAGCTCGCTGTAGTCGGTCGGCTCGACGACGCGGATCTGGTCGACCTCGTAGGTGAGGGTCTCGTCGAGCACATGCACGACGAAGGTGTCCCCCACCTCTAGCTGGTTGAGGTCGGTGAGCAGCTTCGCGCTCGGAAGGCCCCGGTGGGCCGAGATCACGCTGTGCGTGCTCTCGCCTCCCACTGGCAGGCTCGAGCCCTCCAGATGCCCCGCGCCCACCTGCAGCACGGCGCTGCTCGTGCCGTGATAGATGGGCAGCTCCACGTCGATCTTGGCGATCGTCACATAGCCGATGACGGCCGTGCCGTCCACCGAAAGGAGCGTCTCGTACTCCTCAAGCTCCGCATCCGTCATGGTGAAGCGGCCCGCCTTGCCGACAAGCGACTCGTTGTAAGTATAGGCGTCGGCAAGAAGCTCCTCGTAGATCTCATCGTCTAACGAGGCCACCTGCTCGGCGTAGGTGACGATGGCGCGGGTCTGGCGCAGCGAGTTGTACCACTCGCTTACCGAGGGGTAGGCTAAAAGGAGCACGCCCGCCGCGACTATCGTCACAAGGACGATGGTCGTGACCCTTCTTCCGCCGAGCCGCTTCATGGGACGGCGGCCTCCCGATGCCTCTGGCGCTCCCTCCGGCTGCGCCGCATGGGCCGGAGGGAGCGACCCGCGCCGCTGGATCAAGGCCGAAAACCTTCCTATGCCCTACGATGGCGCACGTACAGCGCAACGCCGCCGCCCACGACGAGCAGGGCGCCTGCGATGTAGATGATCGTGGTCCCGATGCCGCCGGCGGTGGGCAG
>CAZBEP010000303.1:0-2341 GCA_964490925.1 uncultured Eggerthellaceae bacterium
GGCCATGCCGGTCGTCTCGCTGCCTGCCTGCGCCGACTCGGCGTACCGGGACGCGGAGACGTCCGTTCCCGCCCCGCGCCGTGCGGGGCTGCTCGTCGTGCAGGAGCGCACCGCCGCGCGCGCGGCCGCCGCTGCGGCCGCCGTCGCAGCGCTCGGCGAGAACGCGCCGGCGTCTCTTGTCGCCTTCGACCGCTCGTGGGGTTTAGCCTGGCGCGACCCGGCGCTGTCCTCCGGGGCGTTTGCCGCGCGGCAGGCGGCGTGCTGCGCGCTCTTTGACGGCGGCGACGCCCCGACCGCCCTCGACGCAGCGATCCGCCTCGCCGAAGGCTGCGCGGTGCTCGCAGAACGATCGCTCGTCGACCGCTGGGCGGCGTTCGATCCCGATCTCGCCCGCGCCGTCATCCCGTTCGACCTCGCCGCTCCTGCCGATAGCCCCGAAAGCCTCGCCCGCGCCGCCGCAGATGCCGTCGCGGCGGGCGCCGAGGCGGCCGCCGCGCGCGCGGCGACGTTCGCGTCCTCGCGGCCAGCGCTCGCCGACGCACTCGACGGGCTGCTCGCCGACCTCGACGCCCTCGCCGTCCGCCTCGGCCGCGCCGGCGTGCGCTCCCAGGGGCGTCCGACGAAGGAGGTCGTCGCATACGGGTGGTTCGGCATGCGCAACTTTGGGGACGACCTGCTTCTCATGACGACGGCGCGCCGCCTCGCCGATCGCTTCCCCGAGGTGTGCGTGAGCGCCGTCGGGGGAAACGCCGCCGAGGTCGAGTCGGCGTTCGGGCTCGAGGCGGTCACGCCCGACCGCAAGCACGAGATCGCCACGATGCTCTCCCGCGCCCGCGCCGTCGCGTTCTGCGGTGGGCTGCTCTTCGACGACCCGATGCAGGAGACCGCCGGGGCGATCGAGACGTTCCTCGATCCGTGGATCGAACCCTCCGGCCAGGCGGCCGTCTGCCTCATGGCGCGAGCCGCCGAGGTTCCGACGGTGTTTCTCGGTGCCGGCGCCGGGCCGCTCGCAAAGCCTGCGGCTCAGGGCGCCGCGCGCCTCATGGGGGTGGCCGGGACGCGGTTCCTCATGCGCGACGAGAACAGCGCGCGCCTGCTACGCGAGGCCGGCGTGCCGGAGGGACAGGTTGCCGTCAGGGCTGACCTTGTGTTTTCGACGGAGGGGCTTGTGCGCTCCTGCGCGGGCGAGCATGTCCCCGGCGGCCTTGCGCCGGGAAGCTATCTCACGGTGTCGTTGCGGTCGTGGCCGCTCAACCCGCCGGGGTTTGAGCAGAAGGTCGCCGCGGCCCTCGACGCGGCGACCGCTGCGTGCGACGTGAATGTGCTCTTCCTGCCGTTCGATCCGGACGACGTGCGCGTGCACCGGGAGGTCGCCGCGCTCATGCGCGAACGCGCCCGTGCCGTCGTGCTTGACGGGCGCCCGTCCGAGCGGGAGATCCTCGCGGCCGTCTGCGGCTCGCGCGCGGCGCTTGCGATGCGGCTGCACTGCAGCATCCTCCACCACGTGCTCGGCACGCCCGCCGTCGGGCTCGACTACAACGACAAGATCGGCGCGCACTACCGCTCGGTCTCCCAGGAAGACCTGCTCTTCCCGCTCGACGCGCCTGTGGGCGACCTCGCGCATGGCATCGAGGCGGCGCTTTCCGACCCCGACCGTCCCGCGTCGGTCGCGCGCGGCGCCGCAGGCAAGGCCGCCGAGGCGGCCGCCGCGTTCGACGAGCTGTTCTCTCTGATCGAGGCCAGGGAAGAGCCGCAGCCCGCGCCGCTGTGCTTCCATCCGCGCGGCGTGTCCCTCGCGCAGATGCAGCGGCGGCAGGCGGAGGCCGAGCGCGACGAGGCGCGCCGCGAGCGAGACGAGGCGATCATGCGAGCCGAGGCCGCCGAGCGGCGCGTCGCCGAGATGGAGGCATCGCGCAGCTGGAAGGTGGGGCACGCGCTCATGGCGGTTCCGCATGCGCTCGCGCGGAGGCGGCCGTCGGGGGACGGGCGATCCTAAGGAAGCGCTGGTAAATTCATTCCGGCCTTCAAGCCCCGCGCCGGGCACCGGCGAGCCGGGCGTCGGCGCGGGGGCGACCCCTGTCTGTCGTTTTTCCCGCGTTCGCGGGGTTTTCGGCAGACAGCCGGGCGCGTCGGGGTGCTCGCGAGTCTCTGTCTGTCATTTTTCCCGCGTTCGTGGGATTTTTGGCAGACAGCGAAGTGGAACGCAGGGTTTTTGGCAGACACGGGGGTCTCTGTCTGCCGAAAACCCTGCGGCGGGGAGGCATGTCTGTCGTTTCCCCTGCATTCGCAGGCTTTTCGACAGACAGCCGCCCGAGCTCCCTCGCACGCGAGTCCCTGTCTG
>CAZBEP010000304.1:0-2337 GCA_964490925.1 uncultured Eggerthellaceae bacterium
CCGCCGAAAGGGTCTGCGGCGCGTGCGGTGCCGGCATCTCGAAAAACCCAATGACGGAACCCCTGGGAGGCCGCAGGCTCATGTATCACCGTCTCCCTAAGAGTTCAAAAAGTTCAGAAAGTTCAAAAAGTTCAAAACACGTTGAATGTGCAGCGCTCGGCGGAGCGCAGGTGCGGTTTTCGGGATCGGGCGGGGCTTCATGGCCGCGCGAGGACGAATACGTCTTGTCAAGCATCAGTCCCTCGCAGATCGTCGTTCTCATGGCCGCGCGAGGGCGAATACGTCGTAGCGGACGGCCTTTCCGGAAAGCGAGTAGCTCGGCGCCGCTCCGGCAAGCGGGGCCTCCTTCGGCGGCCGCTTGACGACGACCTTGCGCGGCGCCGCAGCCAGGGCCGCTTGCAGCAGCGCTTCCTGCTCGCGTTCGGAGCAGGGGCGTTCGAGGTGATGGAGCAGCTGGAACTTCTTTTTGACGGCGGCGCTCTTGCTCCGTGCGGGAAACATCGGGTCGAGGTAGACCACGTCGGGCGGGGCGGCGAGGGCGCGCAGCTCGGAGACGCCGTCCCCTCCGGCGATCTCCATGCGGCCGGCGATGCCGGCGAGCGCGGGGTCGTCCGCCGCCCGGCGGAGGGCGTCGGCAAGCAGCGCGGCGACGACGGGATTCCGCTCGCAGAGGCGCACCCTAAACCCCACCGCGGCGAGGAGGAACGCGTCTTTACCGAGGCCGGCCGTCGCGTCTACGGCCGCAGGCGCGGTGCCTGCGGCGAGCTTGACCTTCGCGGCGCGCACGAGCAACTCGCGCTGGAGCCGGCCGGGGCGGATTCGGGGGAGCAGGGCCGAGAAGTCCGCACGCAGCTTCATGCCGCAGCCGGCAAGGGAGAGCCCGTCGGCGCCGAGGCGGAGCGACAGATCGTCGGCGGCAAGCGAAGAGGCGGGGACGAGCGGCACGCCGAGACGTGCCGCAAGGCGCGCGGCATCGTCGTGCATGCCGTCGTCCGAGACGACGCCGCGCACGCCCGCCGCCTCGATCTTATCGGAATACGCCACGCCCCTCCCCTCGCCGCGTCCTCGCACTGCGACTATTGTAGCGCGCACCCGGACGCCCCTCCCGCAGGCTCGGGTGCGGCAACGGCGCAGATCCTTGCAGGTCTTGCTTGCGGGTCTTGCCGAGACGGGCGATCGGCCGGGGGCGCGCCGTTGGCGCACCCCGAAGCCGCTTCCGTGCATGCGCCTTCCTCCGTTGGCGCCCCTCAAGGGCGGATTCGTTCATGAACGCCGGAGGCGGGGCGCCGTTGGTCTTGGTGCGTCCGCCGTTTGCCGCATGCCTCGCTCGGCGGGATGCCGTAGCGGCGCTTGAACGCGGAGGAAAAGTGGCTCGGGTTCGCGTAGCCTACCTCCGCTGCGACGCGGGCGACGCTGTCGGCGCCGTCCTCAAAGAGGGCGCGGGCGCGCTCGAGCCGACGGTCGACGACGTAGGCGTGCATCGACGTGCCAAACAGCTCGCGGAAGCACTGTGAGAGTTTCGTTTCGCTCATGTGCGCCCATGCGGCGAGTTCGGGATAGGTGGGCGGGTCGGCGAAGCGGCTGTCGAGCAGCGCGCGCACGTCTTCGAGCGCGTTTCGGTCGGCGGCGCATACGGCGGCTCGCTTGCGGCGTGGAGCGCACGCGCGGTCGAGCAGCATGGCGGCGAGTTCCGCCGTCTTGCCCAGGCGGTACAGGCCGGCATGGCGCCCGCCGACAGGAGGGCGGATCAGGTCGTGCAGAAGCGCCCTCTCGCATGATCGTATCGGCGCGTCGGAAAGCTCGTCGTCGACCGGAGGGGCTCCCGCAAGGGAGGCGGGGACGCTCAGGCTCACGAACCGGTACGCGCGGCGGGGCTCGTAGCGCACGGCCTCGACTCCCCGCACGCCGCCGGTTGCGAACAGCGTGTCCGTGCGCGCGCGTCGCACGGAGCCGTCCGCCCTGCGCCACTCGACGCCGTCTCCCAGGCAGAAGTGGAACGTGATGCGTGCGGGATCCGGCGCCCCTTCAAACTCCGCCTCGGCGCGAAAGCTCATGACGTGTTCGAAGGCGGCAATCCCTCCGTGCGAGGCGAGCGTCGCGAACCGTCCGCTTCCCACGCGGGCGGGCAGGTCGAACGACACGTCGCGCTCGCCGCGCGCAACGCGCTCGTGCGCTTCTCGGACGGCGAGCGCGTCGTTGGCGCCGCCGTTTTCGCCTGCGGCTTCGGATTGCCGGTCGTCCCGCATCAGACACCCCCGTTCTGCCCCCACGCCTTATCCATGTTGTTATTCAAGGCTAACAAATGCTCGAGCGGAGGGCAAGCGCCGCGCGTCCCGC
>CAZBEP010000305.1:0-2330 GCA_964490925.1 uncultured Eggerthellaceae bacterium
CGAGGCGTCGGAATCGGACGAGAGGCCGTGCGCGGCCGCAAGCGGCGCGGCCACGACGGCGTCAAGCTCGTCTCTCCTCGCGCGGCCCTCGTCGGTAAGCTCGTAGGTGCCCCGGTCGGTCAGGGCGTAGGCGGCGTCGAACAGCGCCGCGTCGTCGCCGTCGAGGGCGGCCGCGATCTCGTCGTGCGTTTCCGCCGTGAGCTCGTCGGTCGCCGCGTGCTCGATCCCCGACTGCTGGATGCCCACGTCGACGATCTGGGACGTGTAGTTCGGAAGCGCGAGGTCGCATGCCGCCTGCACGATGAGCAGCGCGAAGATGAGCGCGACGGCGCCGAGGGAGTGCCTGAGATACCGGATCAGGCGCATGGCGACCCGCCTTCCGCCTTTGCGGGCGCGGCGTCGCGCTCGTCTCGGGGCACGGCGGCCGCAGGCGCGGCGGACTCGCGGCTGAACTCCCCTATCGCCCGCTCCGCCACGAGGCCGCGCGCATGCTCCCTCGCCTCGTCGTCCATCGAACCCCCTGCCGCAGCCGGAGCCTGCGCTGATCGCCCCGCGTGCGTTCCCACTCAATAGTTCAGACTCAATAGTTCAGACGCATGACGATACTGCGGCGCCGACGGAAAAGGGGGCGCGGAGGCGGGGAATCCACGCGATGCACAGAGGGCGGCCGGCAGCACCCCGCCACCTGCGCCGCCAGAAACAAAAACGCCGCCGGAAAGCTCCGACGGCCTGGCATTTTCTGGCGGGATGTACGAGACTCGAACTCGCGACCTCCGGCGTGACAGGCCGGCGCTCTAACCAACTGAGCTAACACCCCGCTTTTGCAGCACTGCGTTTGCAGCGGGGGATATATTACCGTCAACCCCCCGACCGTGCAAGGGGCTATTCCAAAAAAGCCGCAAGACCGACCGACCGCACCCCCGCGAACGCACCGCGAACGCACCGTAACGATGTTGCGTTTCGGAATTCAACCTACCCTCGGCAGCATGATTCGACCGTTTTCATCGTTTTGCCGCCGAGAAACGATGAAAACGGTCGAATCGTCGCCTGCGGGGCGGCTCCGTGGCGCCTGGGATGCCCGCGACGCAAAACGCCGGCGGCGGCACGTGCGGAGCCGGTCGTCAGAGCGAGGTGAGCGCGAACACGAGAGCGGATCGAGAGCGAGACTCGCGCAAACGCCGCTGATGGCGCGCGACCTCCTCGCTTCGAGGAATGCCGTACCCGTCGAGCGTCGCGCGCAGAGCCGACTCGTTCATCACGTCGGAGTACGAAAGCCTCGCGATCGGAAGCTTGTACAGGGAAAGCCGCGCCTCGCGATGCTTCTCGTCGGCAAGCGCGCGCACCGACGAGCGGCCTTTGAGGAACGCCTCGTCAACGTATTTCGCCATGCCGTCGAATTCGCCGATCACGCGCGTCCCGTCAACCGTCTCCCAGAGAAAATCGACATAGTAGCCCTTGGCGGGATCGATCGGATCGGGGAAGAACGCCTGGAGGTCGGGAAGAGCGTACCCGAGCGCGATCATCGCGGCGCGGGCGATCGACTCTCCGCCGGACCCGCTGCGCGGATCGGCGTAGAACATCGTTCTGAACGCGTGCCATCCTCCCGGCATGCGTTCGCCGAAGTTCCGAAAAGCCCTCTGGAAGGAGTCGGGAGAGCGACCCGTAAGACGCAGCGCGGCATCGCCGATCGCAAGCGCCTGGCCAAACGAGGCGCGGCGCATACAGTCGAACACAGTCCGGTCGAACGGGGTGACACGTACGCCATCCACCACTTCGCAGTCAGGCGAATCGACGACATGGTGAACGACGCTCGCGCTCGCCCGCCCACGACTTGACTTCGGCGCGGCGACGTGGACGACATCAAGAGTTCGGTAAGAAACGGGAAGCCCATAGAGCACCCCCGCAGATTCAGCGCAAAATGTCCAATTCGGATGAGCGGCCTGCATACTGCGGATAACGTGCGCCGCCCGCTGTCTGCGATCAAGCTTGTCCCAATACGCAGACCGCGCATACATTCCGCGCGCGACGCAGACGAGATCCCCTTGCGCGACGCGACGGCGGATGAGCTGATGCACCCGCCTATCAACGCCGCAAACGCACAGACGCCGGTGTTCTGCCGCCTGAAAAAGCGCAGCGACCTCGCGATTCGCCGTCTTGCTCATGGCCGCCCCCGTTCATCTCGCACCTGTCGCCGCCATTGTCCCACACCGACAAGGCGGATGACGGCACGCACGCTTCAAAAAGCTCTCCGTGGGTCTGCGTCGGGTGCCGGCACCGGTCGGCGCCGGTCGATGCCGGTCGGCAGGCCGCTGCGGCTCGGCAGGTGCCGC
>CAZBEP010000306.1:0-2330 GCA_964490925.1 uncultured Eggerthellaceae bacterium
CGCCGCCGCGGATGATCATGTCCTTCACGCGGCCGGTCACGCGGTAGTAGCCCTGCGCATCAACCGTGCCGAGATCGCCCGAATGCAGGTAGCCTTCCTCGTCGATGACCTTGGCCGTTTCCTCGGGCATCTTGTAGTAGCCCTTCATGACGTTGTAGCCCTTGCAGCACAGCTCGCCCGACTCGTCGAAGCCGCGACGCTCGCCCGTTTCCGGATCGACGATCTTCACGAGCACGGGAGGATGGCGCTTGCCGACCGTTTCGCACTTGTGCTCGAGGTCGTCATCGGCGCTCGTCTGGGTGAACACGGGGCTCGTCTCGGTGAGGCCGTAGCAGATGGTGAGTTCGGAGAGGTGCATGCGCTCGATGGCCTCGCGCATGGTCTCGGGCGGACACGAGCTTCCCGCCATGATGCCCGTGCGCAGGCTCGTGAGGTCGTACTTCTCGAAGTCGGGATGGTTGAGCTCGGCGATGAACATCGTCGGCACGCCGTAGACCGCGGTGGCGCGTTCCTTGTGGATGGCCTGAAGCACGAGGCTCGCATTGAATTCCTCGACGATGATCATCGTGGAGCGGTGCGTGAGGTTCGCCATGACGCCGAGCACGCAGCCGAAACAGTGGAAGAAGGGCACGGGCAGCGTCACGCGGTCGGCAGACGTAAACTTTTGACCCTCGCCGATGTAGAAGCCGTTGTTCAGGATGTTGCGGTGCGTGAGCATGACGCCTTTCGGGAAGCCCGTGGTGCCCGAGGTGTACTGCATCATGACGACGTCGCGGTTGTTAAACTGGTCGCGCGCCCACTCAAGCGAGCTGTCGGGGCTGTTCTCGCCAAGCAGCAAAAGCTCGGGCACGCTGTAGAAGCCGCGATGCTTCTCCGGCCCCATGTAGATGAGGTTTTTCAGGCACGGGTAGCGGTCGCTTTTGAGGAACCCGCGCTGCTGCTCAAGGGACTCGGGCACGAGGCCGCGGATGATCTCGAGATAGTCGACGTCGCGGTAGGCGTCGATGACGCAGAGCGCCTTCATGTCCGACTGCTTGAGCACGTAGTCGAGCTCATGGCTTTTGTAGACGGGATTCACCGTGACCATGACGATGCCGGCCTTCGCGGTCGCGTACATGAAGGTGAGCCAGTCAGGGATGTTGCGCGCCCACACGCCGAGGTGGTCGCCGGGCTTCATGCCGATGGCGAGCAGGCCCTTCGCGAGGTTGTCGGTGCGCTCGTCGAAGTCGCGGTAGGTCCAGCGCAGGTCGCGGTCGGGATAGACCACGAACTCGTGGTCGGGATCGACCGCCACCTGGTCGCGGAAGTAGTCGCCGATGGTCTTTTCGGAATGGAGCGGGTAGTCGTCCTCGCCGGGCACCGGCTCGCCCGCGGCGATCGCGGCGGCGACGACATCCTCGGGCATGACGGGGACGGCGGGGATGTCGCGAACGGAGCTTTCTTCAGACATGCGGCCCTCCTACAGAGGGGCGTACACGACGGCGAGGAACTTCGCCCTCTGCCCGTCATGGGCGCGCACCTGATGCGGAACGATGGAGTCGTAGTAGATGCTCTCGCCGGGATGCAGAACGTAGAGCTCTTTGCCGTAGGCGATCTCGATGGCGCCCTCGATGCCGTAGAGCCACTCCTCGCCCTCGTGGCCGACGAGCTCGTGATCGGTCTCGCCGGAAGGCTCGACGGTGATGATGAAGGGATCCATATGGCGGGACGGCCGTCCGGCGGCGAGGCTGAAATAGCTCAGGTCGCCCGCGTCGGAGGCGGTCTGCAGGCTCTTCACGCGCGTGACGCGCTCCATCTCGTTGGCGTCGATGTAGACCGGCCCGAGCGCCTCGTCGTCGTCCATGAGCGTTCCGAGCCGCACGCCGAGGGCGCGCGTGATCTTGATGAGCGGCGCGAGCGACGCGGGAAGCTTCCCCGCCTCGAGCCCTTCGATGGTCTCGACGTCGCACGAGCAGCGCTCGGCAAGCTCTTCTCTCGTCAGCCCGTGCGCTTCGCGCAGCGTTGCGATCTTCGACCCGAGCTTCGTGTCCTGTTCGGCCATAGACAACCCCCTTTTCCCCTCGCGTCGCGCATCTCTCGGCGCGACTTCGACATGCGTATCGGGTTATTCTAGCGCATCGCATTCGGAGCGCGGCGAGCCGCCCCGCCTGCGCGCCGCGCGGTACGAGAACGGCGACGTTCGGGGCGACAGGCCCGCGCAGGCCGGCGAGGAAGGCTCAGCGAAGAAGAAAGAGCGAGGTGCGCCGCAGCGGAACGGCCCGCTCGGCGGGCGTGCGCGGCCTCGGATCGCCCGAGCCGCTTACTCTGCGGGAGCCTGCTCTGCGGGAGCC
>CAZBEP010000307.1:0-2307 GCA_964490925.1 uncultured Eggerthellaceae bacterium
GTCCACGAGGGCTCGCCGGGCTTGGCGGCCTTCCACAGCGCGAAGTCGAGCGGATCGCGCTTGCGACCCTCGAGTCCCTGGCCGTCGGCGCGCAGATCGCGATGGCCGCCTTCCATCTCGTCGACGTTGCGGCCGGACAGCTCGCCGTATCCGTCGTATGAGCGCACGCTGAAGTACACGTCGCCCTCGACCTCGTAGGCGTGCCCGCTCTTGATGAGGCGATCCACGAGGTCGATCATCGCGGGTATCTCCTCGGTTGCCTTCGGGCGCACCGTCGGGTCGAGCACGCCGACGGCATGCATGTCCTCGACGAACGCTTCCGTATACTCGGCGGCGACCTCGGCGGCAGTGCGTCCCTCCTCGTTGGCGCGGTTGATGATCTTGTCGTCGATGTCGGTCACGTTCTGCACGAAGGTCACGTCGAAGCCGCGCCACATGAGGTAGCGCCGAATCACGTCGAAGGACAGGAAGGTGCGTGCGTTGCCGATGTGGATGCGGTTGTAGACGGTCGGCCCGCACACGTACATGGCGACCTTGCCCGCCTCGCGCGGCTCAAGGTCCGCCTTGCGGCGCAGCTTCGTATCGTAGATCCTGATGGCGGTCATGGGTTCTCCGTTTCCGATGGTCGGCGCCGCTGTCGGCGGCGGATGCGGGAGGGCTTCGAGGGGGTTTGGACGGGACGGCGTCAGGCGATGCCGAGGCGGCGCCGAGCGAGGGCGCCGAGGCGGCAGACGGGCGGTCAGCTACATCGCACCTTGGCGAGCAGGGCGGTCGCCGTGGCGGAGACGCCCTCTTCGCGGCCTTCGAAGCCGAGGCGCTCGGTGGTCGTCGCCTTCACGCCGACGTTGTCGGCCGACACGCCGAGCGCGCGGGCGAGGTTCGCCCGCATGGCGTCGCGGTGCGGCGAGAGCTTCGGCCGCTGAGCCGCCACGACGGCGTCGACGTCGAGGATTTCGAATCCGAGGCCGCGCACGTGGTCGGCCGTCCGCGCGAGCAGCACCATCGAGTCCGCGCCCGCGTAGGCCGGGTCGGTGTCGGGAAACAGCGCGCCGACGTCCCCTGCGCGCGCGGCTCCGAGCACCGCATCGGCCACGGCGTGCGCGAGCACGTCGGCGTCGGAGTGCCCGAGCAGCCCCCGATCATGCGGGACGTCGACCCCGCCGATGACGAGCCGCCTCCCCTCGACAAGCGCATGGACGTCGTAGCCGCAGCCGACGCGCAGCGCCCGCAGCGCCTCCGAAACCGCTGGCGCCGGCATGCCCTCGCAGGTTTTCCGGCCACTCGCCTCCGCCTGCCTTCCGCAGTCGCTCATGCCCGCTCCGGATCCTTCGAATAGAGGGCGCGCACCGCCGCCGCGAGCATCATGTAGTCCTCCGGCACCGTAAGTTTGATGTTGTCGCGCGTGCCCTCGACCACGAGAACCCGCCCGCCAAGCCGCTCGATGAGCGACGAGTCGTCAGTGCCCATGAATCCGTCGGAGAGCGCCGCCGCATGCGCCCGCCGATAGATGCCGGCGCGAAACACCTGCGGCGTCTGGGCGTTCCAGAACACGCGCCGGTCGGGCGTCCCGGCGATGACGCCGTTCTCCACTATTTTGAGCGTGTCGACCGCCGGGTGCGCCACCACGGCGCCGTCGCAGTCGATGTTGCCCTTCACGATGTTGATCGTATGCAGGATGAGGTCGGGCGTCACCATCGGCCGCGCACCGTCGTGCAGAACGACGAACTCGTAGTCGTCCGGCACGTATTCGAGGCCGGAGAACGCCGATTCCTGGCGGGTCGCACCCGAGGGAGCCATCACGACGGGCGTGACGAACGGGAAGGAATCGACGGCGCGGCGAAGGTATTCGTCGCGGCGGTCCTCCGGACACACGATGACGATGAGCCCGATGTCGCCGACTGCGTCGAACGCCTCGGCCGACCAGGTAAGCACCGGTTTTCCGGCGATCTCGACAAGCTGCTTGCCCCCCTCTTTCCCGAAGCGCTCTCCCTGGCCGCCCGCCAGGACGACCGCAGCCGTCTTTGGGTTCTTGTCGACGACGCCCTTAAGCCCCATGAGCGGCTGCGACAATGCGTCGAAGTCGAGGTCGTCCGTAAGGAACTCGGGCGTTCTGAGCGCCGGAGCAGTATAGATGGGATCGGTCATCCGCGCCATGGCGCCCCCTGCCCTCCAAGGTTTTCTGCGAACGAAGTATACGTCATGACGGCACCGGAAGCCCCGCACGAGCCGCAACGACGCGCGTCGACGCGGAAAGCGGCACGTGACAGACGCCGGGCGACGGGAGCCGGGCGCGCGTTGTGCCTCTGC
>CAZBEP010000308.1:0-2297 GCA_964490925.1 uncultured Eggerthellaceae bacterium
GGCGGCCGTGCGGTTCGCCGGCGGCCGGGCGGTTCGCCGGCGGCTTGCGCGCCTACCCGCCGATCTGCGACATGGCGCGCTCGGTGCCCACGCGGCTGTGGTGCTCGTCGGGCTTTTCGCCGACCGCCCGGCCGAGCACGGCGCGGACGTCGGCATCGGTCGCCGCAGGATCGCGCAGGACGGCTTCGGCCTCCCGATCCCACTGCCGCAGCGGCACCGCCCTTCCCACTACGCCTCCTGCCCAACGCGGCACACGTCGATGCCAACGCAGGCGTTCTGCGCTACGATGGACTCCGACGATGTTGCCTACCTGCGGAGGATGCCATGTCGCTCGCGTTCCGGCTCGACAAGGTCGAACTCACGAACTTCCATCAGTTTGAACGGTACTCCGTCGATTTCGACGAGCGCCTGACCGTGCTCGTCGGCGACAACGGTGCGGGAAAGTCCTCCGTGCTCAGGGCGGCGCGGGTGGCCTTGGGGATCGTCCCACGCCGCCTGACCTCGGCCATGCGAACCCCTCTCGTTCCGAGCGATGCCCGCATTGCCGTGTATGATCTGTGGGAAGCGAAGGATTCCCAGCCTCAATATCCGGTTACCGTGTCGTCGACAGGCTTCGCAGGAGAAGGCTTTGCCGCGCGAACCGTGCGTTGGGACTGCCGCCTTCCCTCCAAAGACGGCTCGATGGCGTATGAGAACGCAGACGATCTCATCGGCCTCTTGAGAGAATGCAGGCAGCGCGTTCAGGACGGGGACGCCGGCCTTGTCCTCCCCGTGCTTGCGTACTACGGCACCGGGCGCCTGTGGGCGAACCATCTGCCGAACGACCGCCGCAGAACTTTCTCCCGTCTTGACGGCTACAAAGGCGCCTTCGATGCGCATCCCAGCAAAGACCAGATGCTGTCGTGGTTTTTCAAAATGACGGCGCAAGACCTCCAGCGAGCGCAAGGTATAAGACCACAGAGCGCAAGCCCGCTTTACGCCGCCGTGCGCAACGCCGTTGAAAGATGCCTTTGCTCCGTTGTCGAAACCGACGAGGCGCGGGTCTTTTACAACCTCGATGCCGACGATTTGATGCTTGAATACCTCGACGGCGAGGGCGAGGCCGCCCAGCTACCGCTCGGCTCTATGAGCGATGGGTACCAAACGACTTTGCACCTGTTCGCAGACATCGCGTACCGCATGGCGCTGCTCAACCCCATGCTGGGGGACCACGTGCTTGAAACGCCCGGCGTCGTGCTTATCGACGAGGTAGACCTCCATCTCCATCCGCTATGGCAAGCGCGCATTTTGGGAGATCTGCGAGACGTTTTCCCGAACGTACAGTTCATCGTGAGCACGCACGCGCCCATTGTCGTGTCCTCAGTGCAGAGCCGTCACGTCCGCCTTTTGCGGGGCGGGGAAAAGGCCCTGCCTTTGGGCGAAGAGATCTACGGGAGCGATGTAGGCCGAGTTCTGCTTTCGGTGATGGGGTCACCCGAGCGCCCCGTCGCGGTGCAAGCGAAGTTCGACGAATTCTACGATCTGCTCGATGCGGGACGCTTCGACGACGCCCGCACCCGGCTTGAGGAACTCGAGCAGATGATAGGGGGAAGCGACACCGGTCTTGCCGGCGCGAAAACCGCCCTCGCCCTTGAGGAGGCTGACGCTCGCTATGCTTCTGATTAAAAAGGGAACGGCGCCCCAGGCACTGCAGGATGCGATTCACCGACTGAAGGAGACGCCCGACACGGCCGCGCATTGGAAATATATCGACTCCGCCACGAAACGGAAGGTGCTCGATTCGCTGCTTGCCGAGCAGGGAAGCCTCTGCGCCTATTGCATGCGCAGGATCGCGCCGGACAAAGCCCATGTGGAGCACTATATTCCGCAAAGCAGGGCTGTGGGCGCAGACGAGGGGAGCACCGTAGACTATCGAAACATGCTCGCAGTGTGCGACGGACTGGAGGGAAACGCCTCGGGGCCCACCTGCGATCGAGCCCGGGGCAATGAGCCGTTGCATGTGGATCCGCAACGGGAAGATACGCTTTCCCGTATTCGGTACAGCAGCAATGGGCGAATCCGCTCTGCGGACGACGACGTGAACCGCGATCTCGACCGGACGCTCAAGCTCAACCACCCGCTGCTTCTCAGGAACCGCGACGAAGTGGTCAAACGACTTGCGAAAAAGCTTGCCAACACAGAGAAGCGCAAAGGGACGTCGGAGGTGCGAAAGCTGTGCCAGCATTATGTGGAGGATCACCTCGCAGATCCCAAGCTGCGGGAGGAGTTCGACGGGATCGTTGTGTACTTTATGAAAA
>CAZBEP010000309.1:0-2291 GCA_964490925.1 uncultured Eggerthellaceae bacterium
TGTGTCGCACAAGTCGTCGGCGATCTGCGCCTGGTCGCGCGGCGAGCCGGCGGCGAACTGCACCGCATTTCCTTGCGAGGACTGCTCCTGACCGCGCAAGTTTTCTACAGGCTTTTCCCTCTCCCCTTGCGGCTCCTGCGCCTGGTCGCGTTGTTCGTCACCGACGCTCATCGCAGCCCTTTTTTCGCAGTGAAACCAAACACGACAAGCGTAATGCCGCGCAGCATGACAAACCAGGCAATGACGAACGCAAGCAGTGTGGGACTCACGATGAACGCGATGCCACAGAGAACCCCGAGGACGCCGGAGACGAGCATCCATCCCCAAGGCGCATTGCCGGGAAGCCGGCGTACCTGCAGGGAACCGAAGATTTCAAAGACGCCAAACAGGATGACACCGACGCCGACAAGCCAGGGAAGAAGCTCCGACAGCACGACAGGATGCAGAATAAGCAGGATGCCGACAACGATGTCAAGCACGGCGTAGAGCAGGGCCCAGCCGGGAACATTGAACAAGGTGCGAAAGCGGAAGTAGTCGACGATGTCGACCACACCCGTCACGAGAAACGCGACGCCGGCGAACAGCGTGATGGACACGAGCGTCGCCAGCGGCATGAAAGCGATGACGAAACCGCAGATGATCATTAAGATTCCAAGGGCGACGAGCAGCCAATCGCGCTGCGAAGTGTTCGGCATGACAAGCCTCCTGTTCAGTCAGTCGAATGGGGCGCGCCTGCGCGCGCCGTGTATGCATGCCTGCGATTGTACTACGAGGAGCCCCGAAAGCGTCGAGTGCGTGGTGCTTCGGAAGGAGAGAAGCCAGATGACAGGCGGCAGGGAATACGCAAAGCCACATCGCGCGCACGCAACTGCGGCAGAGCCGTTCCGAAAACCGCAGATCATTGGTAGCTCTCGAGGCCGCATACTGCATTAGGGAGAGCGGCAATCACATCCTCGGCAGTCACGCAGATGTCGGTGAGGCGGTCGGCTGCGGCGCGGCCCGCGCGAGCGTGGAGGACGGCGCCGAGGTAGGCGGCGTCGAAGGGGGCGAGCCCCTGGGCGAGCAGGGCTCCGATCACGCCGGCGAGCACGTCGCCGGTGCCGGCCTTAGCGAGCGCCGGCGTTCCTTCGTCCATGCAGACGATCTCATCGTCGTCAGAAATCCAGGTCTCAGACCCCTTCACAACGGCGACAACGCCGTAGGCGCAGGCAAGCAACCAGGCGAGACGCGCCGGGTCGTCGACAGGCAGCCCGAACGGGGCGGCGAGCCTGCGCGCCTCGCCTGCGTGCGGGGTGACGACCGTCGGCAAACCGTTGACGAAGCGCTCGCGCAACAGGTCGCGCGCCTTCTCCGAGACGAGCGCGTCAAGCGCTCCACCATCGACAAGCACGGGAGAGCGCGCAGCGAGCGCGGAGAGCGCAAGAGCCTCAGAGGCGGGGTCGGCGGCATCAAAACCCGGTCCGACGACGTAGGCGCGCGGGCGGTTGGGGCGCGACGGATCGTCGGCGCTTGGATCCCACGCCGCACGGTCACGCACGACAAGCGAGGGGCTTGCCGCGCAAACGACATCGGCGACGGCGGCATCCGTTTCCACAAGCGTGTAGCCCGCGCCCGCCCGCTGCCCCGCCATCGCGGCGAGTATGGCCGCGCCCGGGTAGGCCCGCGAACCCGCAACGAGGATGAGCGTTCCGCGCGAGTACTTATGGGCATCCACGGCAGGATGCGGCAGCAGGGCGGCAAGATCTGCCTCGGAGTAGCTTCTTTTGGAAACGCCTTCGGGGATGCCGTTCATCGTGTACTCCCGCTACAGAGAGCATCAAGAAGCACGTCGGCAGGCGCATCAGAAGGTGCGCCTACAGGAACATCGGCGAGTGCAACGGAAGATTCAGCGGATGAGCCCCCGAGAGCCGTCGCTTCCCTCTCCGGCGCTTCGTTTGCGCTCAGCCCGCTCTCGAACAAGCCGTCGCGCCCGACAGTACTACGAGAACCTTCGCCTTCGCGCACGTCCGCTTCCTCATGATCGTTTGTTCCGTCGGGTGCTCTCTGCGGCGCGTTACCGATCTCGTCGAGCATCCCACGCGCCTCCTTGAAACGCTGCGCAAGATCGGCCATAGGGTCGACACGCTCCTGCGTCGCCCGAACGGAGCCCTCGGTGATCGCCATCGCGCAAGCAACGGCCTCAGTATGCGTGTAGGACAGCGAAATGGGAAGTTCGCGCACGCCCCGAGCGTGCGCAACTTCCTTGGCGGCACCGTGCAGCACCGCATAGGGGCGCCCCTTCGAGCTGCGCC
>CAZBEP010000310.1:0-2289 GCA_964490925.1 uncultured Eggerthellaceae bacterium
TGTCAAGGAACGCACGGATAGCCAGGTCGTTTTCCAGGTTCTTGGCGTAGTCCTTGTCCGCGTACCAACGGCTGCGCCAATCCTCGGTGATCCCGAGGCGGAACCCGGTGGGGCTGACTTTCTGACCCATGTGGCTTAAGCCTCCTCTCGCGGTGCAACGATGACGGTGATATGGCTCGTGCGCTTGCGGATGCGCGCCGCAGAGCCCTTTGCACGCGGGCGGATGCGCTTGAGCGTCGGGCCTTCGTCGACGTAGGCCGTCTTGACGACGAGCTGCTCCGCGCGCACCTGATGCTGGTGCTCCGCGTTCGCGACGGCGGAGTTGAGCACCTTCTCGACGTCTTCGGCGACCGCGCGGTTCGTGAACGCCAGGATCTCGCGCGCCTGCGGGACGGACTTCCCTCGGACGAGATCGACCACGACGCGGGCCTTGCGGGGAGACACGCGGACGTAACGCGCAATAGCTCTCGCTTCCATTGTCACCCCTTCTTATCGCTTGCCCTTGTCGGCGGAGTGCCCGCGGAAGGTGCGCGTGGGCGCGAACTCGCCGAGCTTGTGGCCGACCATGGATTCCGTGATGTAGACCGGGACGTGCTTGCGGCCGTCGTGCACGGCGATGGTGTGACCCACCATGTCCGGGAAGATGGTGCTCGCGCGCGACCAGGTCTTGATGACGCTCTTCTCGCCGGTCGCGTTCATCCTCTCGATGCGGGAGAGGAGGCGCGGCTCGACGAAGGGGCCTTTTTTCAAACTTCTGCTCACTGATTGCTCCTTACCGTGTCCGCGCTACTTCTTGCGACGGCGAATGATGAGGCGGCTCGACGCCTTCTTCGGATTGCGCGTGCGGTGGCCCTTGGTGGGAACGCCCCAGGGGCTGACCGGATGACGGCCGGCAGACTTGTTCTTGCCCTCGCCGCCGCCGTGCGGATGGTCGACCGGGTTCATGGCGGTGCCGCGGACGGTCGGGCGGATGCCGAGCCAGCGGTTGCGGCCGGCCTTGCCGATCTTGATGTTCGCATGATCGGCGTTGCCGACCTCTCCGACGGTCGCGCGGCAGGAAAGCAGCACGCGGCGCATTTCGGAGGACGGCATGCGGAGGATGGCGTACTTGCCCTCCTTGCCCATGAGCTGAATGCTCATGCCGGCAGAGCGCGCGATCGCGGCGCCTTTGCCCGGGTGCAGCTCGACGGCGTGCACGAGCGTGCCGACCGGGATGTTCGCGAGCGGCAGCGCGTTGCCGGGCTTGATGTCGGCGTCCGGCCCGGACACGACCATGTCGCCGACCTTGAGCCCTTTCGGATGCAGGATGTAGCGCTTCTCGCCGTCGACGTAATGGAGCAGCGCGATGCGGGCGGATCGGTTCGGGTCGTACTCGACGGTTGCGACCTTGGCGGGCACGCCGTCCTTGTTGCGCTTGAAATCGATGATGCGGTAGCGCCGCTTGTTGCCGCCGCCCTGATGGCGGGTGGTGATGCGGCCCTTGTTGTTGCGCCCTGCCTTCTTGTGCAGCGGCGCAAGCAGCGACTTCTCCGGCTTGTCCGTCGTGATCTCGGCAAAGTCCGAGACCGTCTGGAAGCGGCGGCCGGGGCTCGTCGGCTTGTACTGCTTGACTCCCATAAGCTACTCTCTTCTTCCTGGGGATTCCGCTCGCGCGCCTCACCGCACCCCGGAAACCCTTCCTGCTTGACTGCGAAGCATCGATTGCCGGTTGCCCGTGATGAGGACGGGATCGCGACGCCGTCGCTTCGCGGTGTGAAAAGCGAGACCCATCCTGCCATGTAAGCTGGCGGTTTCGCCATCCACGCGCCCGGGTGTATCCATAACCCCGCAGACGCAAAGATGCATTATAGTGCCTTGAAGCAACTTAAACGCGTGTGGTTTTTATGAAGGAAAACGAAGGGCGTGCCCGAAGGGGCGGTGCCCTCCGAGTTTTTGCATGTTCGAACTGATAGCGGAATCTATGGCGAGTTTCGATTTTTGGGCATCGGCTGACCCTGCCCGCAACGAGCGGAGCTTACGGCAACGGCACAGCCCGTTGCCGTAAAGGAAGAGACACTGCTACTGGCGGGGCGCCGCCCGGACGGAGACGCGGAGCGGGAGCCTCGCGCGGCGAAGCCATGGAACACGGCCGATTCCGCCAGGTTTTCGCGGGTGGGGCACGCCCTGCGGGCGCCTGCGAGGCGCGTCCGGGGACGGCGGGTGGCGGCGGGCGGAGGCGGGCGGAGGCGGGCGGAGGCGGGCGGAGAAGCCCCTGGTCGGCGCGCCGGGCGCAGCCGCGTGCGCGGGGGA
>CAZBEP010000311.1:0-2262 GCA_964490925.1 uncultured Eggerthellaceae bacterium
CCCGGCAGCCGGCCCGCCCCTCGCTGGGGCGCCCAACCGCCATGCGCTCCCGGCGCCCGGCCGGGATGCTGCCGCTGCCCGATGAAACCATCCGGAACGAGAATCTGTTTTCCGCAGCCGCCCCCTCTGTGCGCATCATGAATCGAGCGGTGCGAACGGCGGCTGCGCTTTCCGCCTTCCGCGCTGCGATGCAACCCCTTTCAGGGGAGTCTCCGACATGAAAGGAAGGCGTCATGGATTATCCAGTCAAGCAATCCTACAAGCTCTTCATCAACGGAGAATGGGTCGATGCCTCCGACGGCGCGACGCTCGATGTGTACTGTCCGGCCAACGGCGAGAAAATATCCCAGATAGCAGACGCGACGCGCGAGGACGTCGACCGCGCGGTCGACGTGGCGTGGGAGGCGTTTGAAAGCTGGAGCAAGGTGGACAAGGCCGAGCGCGCGATCATCCTCAACAAGGTCGCCGACGTCATCGAGGCAAACGCCGAGCGACTCGCCCTCATCGAGACGGTCGACAACGGCAAGCCCATCCGCGAGACGCGCGCCATCGACATCGCGTACTCGGTCGACCATTTCCGCTACTTCGCGGGATGCCTGCTCGCCGACACCGGCGAGGCCGACATGCTCCCCGGCAACATGATGTCGCTCGTATTCCACGAGCCCATCGGCGTCGTCGGGCAGATCGTGCCGTGGAACTTCCCCTTCCTCATGGCGGCCTGGAAGCTCGCCCCCGTGCTCGCCGCAGGCGACTGCACGGTGTTCAAGCCCTCTTCGACGACCTCGCTTTCCGTGCTCGAGCTCGCCGAGCTGACCAAAGACATCATCCCGGCCGGCGTGTTCAACATCGTGACGGGGCGCGGCTCGAAGTCCGGCCAGTACATCCTCGAGAACAAGAAGATCGCCAAGCTCGCCTTCACCGGCTCGACCGAGGTCGGCCGCAACGTGGCCGTCGCGGCGGCCGAGCGTCTTATCCCCTCAACGCTCGAGCTGGGCGGCAAGTCGGCCAACATCATCTTCCCCGACGCGAAGTGGGACATGGTGCTCGACGGCGTGCAGCTCGGCATCCTGTTCAACCAGGGCCAGGTCTGCTGCGCGGGCAGCAGGATCTTCGTGCACGAGGACGTCTACGACAAGTTCGTCGAGGATGCCGTCGCGGCCTTCGGCAAGGTCAAGGTCGGGCTTCCCTGGGAGGACGACACCCAGATGGGCAGCCAGATCGACGTGAACCAGATGAACAAGATCCTTGACTACGTCGAGATCGCCAAGCAGGAGGGCGGCGAGGTTCTCTGCGGTGGCGAGCGCTACACCGAAGGCGAGTGCGCAAACGGCGCTTTTGTGAAGCCGACCCTCATCGCCATCCCGGGCAACTCCTGCCGCGTCGCGCAGGAGGAGATCTTCGGGCCGGTCGCCGTCGTCATGAAGTTCACCGACGAGCAAGAGGTCATCGACCTCGCGAACGACTCGACCTACGGCCTCGGCGGCGCCGTGTGGACGCGCGACATCAACCGGGCGCTGCGCGTGTCGCAGGGTATCCGCACCGGGCGCATGTGGGTGAACACCTACAACCAGATCCCCTCGGGCGCGCCGTTCGGCGGCTATAAGGAGTCCGGCATCGGCCGCGAGACGCACAAGGTCATGCTGGAGCACTACTGTCAGACGAAGAACATCATGATCAACCTCGGCGAGGAGCCTTCCGGGTTCTATCCGGCCGAGTAAGGCCGTTCCGCACGGGGCTCGATGCCTGCACCGGGCGGAGAGAGCGCCTGTGGCCGTACGTCGGTCGCAGGCGCTCTCGCTTTTGGGGGTCGTGACCTCGCCCTGCGCACAGCGCGTCAGGAAAGCAGCCACCCGCTATGCAGGGGTGCGCTGAAGGTTCCGCAATTGATAAAACATCACGCAGGAGCCTCCTATGACTGTCGCTCGCTGCCTTGCGACTACCCGCCTGAATATCTTTTGCTCTTTGCCCTGTTTCAGCCGGAGAGCAGCCGCGCCCACCGGCTCGGAACCGGAGGATCGTGCCTGCCGGGGCTGCGGCAATTGCGGCAGGTGCGGGAACTGCCGGCATGAAGAAAGGCGGGCTTTGTAAAACCGAGGGTAAGTGCGAGTGGTCGCCGACGGACTCAAAAGAACCCCGCCGGGCGCGATTGCAGGGGCAGGCGCAACGCTTTTCGGGCGGATCTGCACGAGTAAGCGCATCCGTTGCGTTTACCTCTGCAGGGGGGTGTGGACAAAAACTTGGACATCTCAAGACAAGGAGATG
>CAZBEP010000312.1:0-2257 GCA_964490925.1 uncultured Eggerthellaceae bacterium
GGAGATCGGCGGCTATCTGGAACTTGAGCGGTTCTCGGGCAAGCCTTACCACGAGGGAGCTGTTGCCCTTAACAGCGGGCGGGGTTGTTTGGCCTACCTCGTTGAGTTGAGGGGGATCAGCCGGATGCGGGTACCTGATTGGCTGTGTGCCTCCGTCCCGGCTCTGCTGCGTCGTGAGGGCGTGGAGGTGATTACGTATCCGGTGGGATTCGACCTGCTACCGGACTACTCGGCCTTCGAGTTGGGGGCCGGCGAGTGGATGCTCCTCGTCGACTACTATGGGCAGCTCTGTGGCGAGGACGTCGAACACGCGCGGTTCTTCGCCGACGGCCGCCTAGTTGTTGACGAGTCCCAAGGCTTCTTCCGCGAATCCTGGGAAGGGGTCGATACCCTCTACACCTGCCGGAAGTGGTTCGGCGTAGCCGACGGAGCTTACCTGGCGACCGGCGATGGCGCCCGCTTGGACAGGGAGCTTCCCCGGGACGAATCCCATGCGAGGATGGGGTTCGTGTTAGGTCGTTTTGAGCGCTCGGCATCGGAGTTCTTCGCGGAGGCAACCGCGAACAACGACCTTTTTGCCGAGGAGCCGGCGAAGTTCATGTCGCCCATCACAGAGAACCTACTTCGTGCGATCGACTATGAAGCCGTGAAGGCAAAGAGAGATGCCAACTGGGACGTTCTTGCAGACGCTCTTTCTGGCATCAACGAGCTTGAGTTGCGTAAACCAGACGGGGCGTTCATGTACCCGTTGATGGTGGAAGGCGCGCAGGAGATTCGCAAGAGACTGATCGAAGAGAGGATCTACGTGCCCTGCCTGTGGCCGAACGTGCTGCTGGAGTGCACAAAAGAGACGGTCGCGCTTGGCCTCGTGCGGGACGTTCTGCCTCTGCCACTCGACCAGCGCTATGGCGAGGATGAGATGCGCGAGATGGTAGGTATCCTCGCGAACCGCTTGAACTTAGGAAGATAGGCATGAGGAACCTTTCCGGAAAGCGCCTCCTGGTGCTCGGGGGGACGCGGATATCCTGTGAGATCGTCCACAAGGCGAAGGAACTCGGCGTTGTCGTCGGGGTCGCGGACTATAACGAGCCCGCGCAGTCCCCCGCCAAGCTCATCGCTGACGAGGACTACCTCGTTAGCGCAACTGATGTCGATGCCATTGCGGCCTTGATAGGAAAGCGCGGTTTCGACGGGGCACTAACCGGGTTCGCCGACGTATTGCTTCCGAGCTTCGCTCAGATCTGCGAAAAGTCTGGTATTCCCTGCTATGGCAGCGAGGAGCTGTTCAGGCTCTTCACCGATAAGAGCCTGTACAAAAGCGTCCTTTCCCAATACGGTGTGCCTGTTGTGGGAGGTATCCGCATCTCCGATCCTGCTGACCTCGATCTCGCGGGGATCAGTTACCCTCTCGTAGTTAAGCCCGCGGACAGTAGTGGGTCCCGGGGGGTGTGCGTCTGTTGTGACAGGGAGGAGGCTCTCCGCGCTATTGAGGTGGCTCTCGGATTTTCCGCCAAACACAGCGTGCTGGTGGAGCCCTACATGGCCGGCCGCGAGGCGACCGTGTTCTGGCTCTTTCGAGACGGCGAGTGCCGGGTGTCCGCGCTTGGGAATCGGCATATGAGATCCGATCAGGGGTACGGGCATGCTCTGCCGGTTGGCTACTCCTTTCCGTCTGCTCTGCTCCCCTCCTATCTTGCAGACGTGGTTCCCAAAGCCAAGAAGATGTTCTCCGCGCTCGGCGTCCGGGATGGGATGATGTTTATGCAGTGTTTCGCGGAGGAAGGACAGTGCTTTGTTTACGATGTCGGCTACCGTCTCACGGGTTCCCTCGAATACAAGCTTATCGAAGCGACGTGCGGGACGAGTCCCTTGTCGATGTTGATTTGCCACGCTCTTACTGGCGAGATGTGCTCCGAAGAGGAGTTCGCAAAGGTTGATCCGTACATGGGGGGAGAGTACGGCTTCAACACGTCGGTGTTAATGCGTCCCGGCGAGGTGGGGCGTATAGCGGGTCTCGACGAGGTTGCGCAGGCACCGGGGTTCATTGACGCTGTTGTCTCCCGCGTCCCCGGTGAGGTCCTCCCGGAGTCTGCTGTCGGCGAGCTCAGGCAGATAGCGACCCGCGTTCTGGGGATGGCAGAATCGGCTGATGAGCTGCGGCTTCGCATGGTTCAGGCTGCTGAAGTCGTCCGCATCCTTTCCCCCTCGGGCACCGATCTGACCCTCCCTGGCATCGATCTGTCGGATCTGGAGGGGG
>CAZBEP010000313.1:0-2257 GCA_964490925.1 uncultured Eggerthellaceae bacterium
GCCCTTCATGTTCTCGTTGATGCGGTGGAACACGACCACCTTGTCGTAGAGCGAGTATCCGAGGATCGTGAGCAGCGCCGCGACCGCGTTGGGCGTGACCTCCCGGCCGAAGAGCGCGTAGAGCCCCACGACGATGATGATGTCGTGGATGAGCGCGACGATGGCCGTGACGCCCATCTTGTATTCGAAACGGATCGCGATGTAGATGACGATCAGCACGAACGACACGACGAGCGCGATCACCGACGACTGGATGATGCTCGCGCCCCAGCTCGGCTGGATCGTCTGCACCTGGTAGGACTCGCTTTCCCACCCGAACTCGCTCGCCACCTGGTTCGCAACGGCCGTCGCCGCAGAGGCGTCGGACTCGGTGGTGCGCACGATGAAGCCGCTGCCGTCGTCGGAGGTCGCCGTCTGCACGACCGCATCGCCCTCGCCCGCACTCGCGAACGCCTCGCGCACCTGCTCGATCGTCACGTCGCCCGTGTCGTTGAACGTCACCGACGTGCCGCCCTGGAACTCGATGCCGAAGCTGAGGCCCCGCACCCCCACGATGGCGAAGGCGGCGACGATCATGCACGCCGCAATGACGAGGAAGGTCTTGCGGTGCCCGAGGAAGTTGATGTCGCGCTTGATGAAGCGGCCGCGCGGCTTCTCGGGCAGCGTGCCGGCCTTTTCGTGCGCGGCAAGCTCCTGGCAGTCCTTGATGTTCCAGAAGCCGGGGTGCTTCGCGATGGTGCGCGGCGCGAGCAGGCGGACAAGGGGCATCATGAGCACGAACATCGCGAAGATGTTGCACACGACGCCGAGGGCGAGCGTGAAGCCGAAGCCGCGCACCGACGCCGAGGCGAGGAAGAACAGCGTGAGCGCCGAGACGAGCGTCACGACGTCGGCGTCGATCGCCGTGAAGATGCCGTGCTTGACGCCCGTCTGGGACGCAGCGCGGATGCTGCGGCCCATGCGGATCTCCTCGCGGAAGCGCTCGAGCACGAGGATCGACGCGTCGGCGGCCATGCCGATGGTGAGCACGATGCCCGCGATGCCCGCAAGCGACAGGCTGAAAAGGTTGAACTGCGACAGCGCCGCGAGCACGCCGAGGTAGAACGTGCCGAACACGATCATCATGACGGCGGCGATGAGGCCGAGCCCCTTATAGAAGGCGAGCAGGTACAGCAGCACGATGATGATGCCGATCACCGCGACGACGATGCCGGCGGCAAGCGCGTCCTGGCCGAGCGTGGGGCCTACGACCTGGCTCTGGACGTACTCGAAGCTCACGGGGAGCGAACCGCTCTCGAGCACCGTCACCATCGCGCGCGCCTCCTCGGCCGTGTAGCTGCCCGTGATGGACACCTGGCCGTCGGAGATCACCGACTGCACGGCGGGGGCGGACTGAACCTCCCCGTCGAGGATGATGACAATCTGGCCGTTCGTCGATACGAGATCGGCCGTCGCCTCGGCAAACGCCTCCGTGCCCTCGGAATCGAGCGTGATGTTGACGGCGTAGTCGGTCGAGGCCTCCGAGGCGCGCCCGTAAGAGACGTCCGTGATGTTCGACCCCGTGATGAGCGGCGTGTACGTGCCTTCCTCAACGGTGATGGTATAGGTATCGCCGCTCGGGAAGGCGTTGCCGAAATCGTCGTAGAAGTAGGTTTCCTGCATGTAGTATCCGTACTCGATCTCGGTCGCGACGTCCTCGTCGGTAAACGAGTCGAGCCGCGCGAACACGAGCGAGCCCGTGCGCCCGATCGCCTCGAGCGCCTCTTCGGTATCGGACATGCCGGGGATTTGCACAAGGATCTGGTCGACCCCCTGGAGCTGCACCGTCGCCTCGGACGCGCCGAGCGCGTTCACGCGCTGCTCGATGATGTCGCGCGAGGCGCTCATGTCGTCGCTCGAGATGCCGCTCTCGTCGGTGCTCGTCGCCTGGAGCACGACGGACAGGCCGCCCTGCAGGTCGAGCCCTTGATGGATCTTGTCCTGCAGCGGAGTGAACGTAAAGACCGACACGATGACGAGGATCGTCGATATGACGAGGAGCCACACGTTGCGGCGGGTCTCGTTACGCTTTTTCTTTGGTCGGTTGCGCTTCAATGCCATGGGGTTCGTTCTTCTTTCTTCCAGCGGAGCCGGGCGCCGGCTGCGCGGACGGTTCCAGCACAAACGGATATGCAACCGCTTTATTGTCCCACAAGCGGGATCGGATCGGCAAAATAAGTAGAAATTTATTCTCGGAAGCGATGACTCGGTGACAGCG
>CAZBEP010000314.1:0-2245 GCA_964490925.1 uncultured Eggerthellaceae bacterium
AACTCGCGCCCGAAGCCCACAGCCTGGCCTTTTCGAAACCCGAGACCCGCGTTTCCGAACAAAACCTCGCATCCGTTCCAATGCGAACAAAACCGCAAAGCCGTCCCTTGCGAACGCTCCTCGGGTTCGTAGAATGCATCATAGAAACCGAACAAGATGTTCTTTTACGAATGAATTGTGCCGAACTTGTCCCCGACCGTCAAGCCGTCAAGGCATCAAGCCGTCCGGGGCAGGCGGCCGTCCGCCTCCGCGCTCCTCGCGCCCAGGCGGCCGCACACGAAGGGAGCAACGATGCTGAAACGGATCAACGACGTGCTGGCCGGCCTTCCCCTCACGCTCGTCGGCGGGGCGTTCCTCGTCCTGAGTCTCGCGCTGCCGGCCCTCGGCGTGCGCCTGCCCGCCGACCCGGCATGGGTCGCGGTCGTCATCTGCGGCGTCCCTCTGCTCTACCTCGCCGTCTGGCGGATCGTGCACAACCCTGGCATCAGCAAGATCTCCTCGGCGCTGCTCATCTCCATCGCGATGGTGGCGGCCGTGTCCATCGGCGAGCTTTTCGCCGCCGGCGAGGTCGCCTTCATCATGGCCGTCGGCGCACTGCTCGAAGAGGCGACGACGAACCGGGCGAAGCGCGGGCTCAAGGCGCTCGTCGAACTCGCGCCGACGCAGGGGCGCCGCATCCGCGACGGACACGAGGAGCTTGTCCCGGCCTGCGAGATCGTGCGCGGCGACGTCGTGCGCATCCTGCCCGGCGAGACCGTCCCCGTAGACGGCACCATTCTCGCCGGCGAGACGTCCGTGGACCAGTCGGTCATGACGGGCGAGTCGCTTCCCGTGGACAAGGGCGTCGGCGACCCCGTGTTCTGCGGAACCATCAACCGCTTCGGCTCCATCGACATCGAGGCGACGAAGGTCGGTGAGGACAGCTCGCTGCAGCAGCTCATCCGCATGGTGCGCGACGCGGAAGGCAAGCAGGCGCCCATGCAGCGCGTCGCGGACAAGGCCGCGAGCTGGCTCGTGCCGGTCGCGCTGCTCGTCGCCGTCGGCGCCTACCTCGGCACCGGCAACCTCACGACGGCGGTCACCGTGCTCGTGGTGTTCTGCCCGTGCGCGCTCGTGCTCGCCACGCCGACCGCCATCATGGCCGCCATCGGCCAGGCCACGAAGCACGGCGTCGTCATCAAGTCGGGCGAGGCGCTCGAGCGCATGGGCAAGGTCGATACGATCGCCTTCGACAAGACGGGCACCCTCACGCACGGGCGGCTCGACGTGAGCGATGCCGAGTCTTTCGACGCCGGGCTCGACGGGTCGGGGCTGCTTAGAATCGCCGCGTCCGCCGAGCTGCGCAGCGAGCACCCACTCGGCGCGGCCATCGTCGCAGCGGCGCGCGCCCGCGGGCTGGACGTTGCCGAGCCGTCGTCGTTTTCGATGGCCGCCGGGCGCGGCGTGCGCGCCGACGTCGCGGGCGAGGCGGTGATCTGCGGAAGCGAGCGGTTCCTCGGCGAGCACGGCGTCGAGATCGGCTCTCGGGCGCGCGCCGCGCTCGATCGGCTGCGCGCGCAGGGCAAGGCGTCCGTCCTCGTAGCGCGCGACGGGCGCTGCGTCGGGGCGATCGCGCTGTCCGACGTCGTGCGCGCCGACGCGCCGTCCGTGATGGAGCGGCTTTCCGCCATGGGCACGCGCACCGTGCTGCTCACCGGCGACAACGCGCGCACTGCGACGCACCTCGCCGCCCGCGTGGGCATCTCCGACGTGCGCGCCGACCTGCTGCCCGAGGACAAGGTGGCCGCCGTCGAGCGCCTGCAGGCCGAAGGACGGCGCGTCTGCATGATCGGCGACGGCGTGAACGACGCGCCCGCCCTCAAGACGGCCGACGTGAGCGTCGCGATGGGCGGCATGGGCAGCGACATCGCCGTCGATGCCGCCGACATCGCCCTCATGGGCGACGACATCGCGAAGATCCCCTACCTCAAGCGGCTGTCAAGCGCCACGGTCGCCACCATCAAGCTGAGCATCACGCTGTCGATGTGCATCAACTTCGCCGCGATCGCGCTGTCGCTGCTCCAGGTGCTCAACCCGGTCACCGGCGCGCTCGTGCACAACGCGGGGTCGGTCATCGTCGTGCTCATCGCGGCGCTGCTCTACGACAGGAAGTTCGAGGAGGCGAACGCCGGGAGCGCGGATGCCGCCCCGGTGGTCGGAGTGGCCAGAGCGAGCGCGTAGGAGCCGCCCGCGCCTGCGGCGCGCG
>CAZBEP010000315.1:0-2243 GCA_964490925.1 uncultured Eggerthellaceae bacterium
GGCCGACAACTTCGACAAGTTCAACCCCATCTACATGATGGCGTTCTCGGGCGCCCGAGGCAACATCAAGCAGATCCGCCAGCTCGCCGGCATGCGCGGCCTCATGTCCGACCCGAAGGGCGAGATCATCGACCGCCCGATCAAGGCGAACTTCCGCGAGGGCCTCTCGGTGCTCGAGTACTTCATCTCGACCCACGGCGCCCGCAAGGGCCTTGCCGACACGGCGCTGCGCACGGCCGACTCGGGGTACCTCACCCGCCGCCTCGTGGACGTGGCGCAAGACGTCATCATCCGCGAGATCGACTGCGGCACGGCGGAGGGCGTGAGCTACCCGATCATCGACGACAAGGGAGGCGTCGACGACAACCTCGTCGGGCGCTGCCTCATGGAGCCGGTCGTGAACGCGGACGGCGAGGCGCTGCTCGAGGCAGGCGAATACCTCGCGTCGATCGCCCAGCTCAGAGAGCTTGCGGCCGCCGGCGTCGAGACCGTGACGATCCGCACCATCATGACGTGCCACGCCGAGCACGGCGTGTGCCAGAAGTGCTACGGATGGGATCTCGCGGTCGCGCGCCCGGTCAACGTCGGCACGGCGGTCGGCATCATCGCCGCCCAGTCGATCGGCGAGCCCGGCACGCAGCTCACGATGCGCACCTTCCATACCGGCGGCGTCGCGGGCGAGGACATCACGCACGGTCTGCCCCGCGTCCAAGAGCTCTTCGAGGCGCGCAAGCCGAAGGGCCAGGCGGTGCTCGCCGAGATTTCCGGCACGCTGCAGATCTCGGGCGACAAGACCTCGAAAACGCTCACGATCCACGATCAGGAGGGCAACTACCGCGAGTACGTCGTCTCGGCGCGCGCGGCGATGCTGCCCGGCATCGTCGACGGGTGCGAGGTCGAGGTCGGCCAGCAGCTCACGAAGGGCTCGGTCAACCCGCACGACCTTTTGCGCCTCACCGATCCGAACACGACGCTGCGCTACATCGTCAGCCAGGTGCAGGGCGTCTACGTGTCCCAGGGCGTCGACATCAACGACAAGCACATCGAGGTCATCGCGCGTCAGATGCTGCGCAAGATGGCGGTCATCGACTCGGGCGACTCCGAGCTTTTGCCCGGTCGCCAGATGAACCGCTTCGAGTTCGAGCGCATCGCCAACGACCTCATCGCGGAGGGCAAGAACCCGCCGGTCGGCCAGCCGCTGTTGCTCGGCATCACGAAGGCGTCCCTCGCGACGGACTCGTTCCTTTCGGCGGCGTCGTTCCAGGAGACGACGAAGGTGCTCACCGACGCGGCGATCGAGAGCAAGATCGACCGCCTTTCCGGCCTGAAAGAGAACGTCATCATCGGAAAGCCGATCCCGGCGGGCACGGGTCTGCGCCGCTACCGCGACGTGCGCCTCACCTACAAGGGCGTGCCGATCGAGCCGGAGGGCAACGAGCAGCTTCCCGATTACGCGCCGGATGCGCTGCGCGCGGTCGAGGACTTGCTGCCGAAGCCGCAGGACTGGTCGCTCGACCCCGACGGCTACCTGAGCATGGGCGGCGCCTACGGCGGCTACTACGGCGGGGCGTTCGGGCATTCCGCCCTGTCCGACGAGGACGCGCGCCTCTACATCTACGACGACCTCGGCGTCTCGCAGCGCTGGGCGAACAAGTTCTCCGAGGCGGGCATCGAGACGGTGGCCGACCTCGTGGGGCACACCGAGGACGACCTTTTGCGCATCGAGGGCATCGGCGTGAAGGCCATCGAGGAGCTGAAGGAGGGGCTGTCCGACCACGGGCTGCTGCACGTGATCGAGAGCGACCTCGCCGCGACGAGCGACGATATGACGCAGTTGCTCGACATGGTGTTCTCGCCCGACGACACGATCCTCATCGGCGGGGACGAGCCGCCGACCTTCAACACCGAGGGCGAGGACATGCTCGGCGAGGCGCTGCCGCCCCGCTCCTACCATCGCAACATCGAGGAGCTTGACGAGCTGCTCGGGTCGGTCGGCTCCCTCGGGTCGTTCGGCTTCGGGCTTACGAGCAAGGAGGACGAGGAGTCCTCGTCGGTCAAAGACGACGACCTCATCGGCGGATAGTCGTCCGGTTTGAGGGGCGGGCCTTTCCGCCCGCAAAGGCCAGTGGGGGCGCAGCGCGCGCCTCCGCCGGCCGATACGAGGGCCTCGGGGCGTGCCGGGGCCCTCGTTGCGTTTTGCGGGCTTCGCCGCCCGTTCGCCCTGCCGGACGGGCGGATCGGGC
>CAZBEP010000316.1:0-2236 GCA_964490925.1 uncultured Eggerthellaceae bacterium
CCGGCCGTCGAGTAGGCGTAGACGGTGTTCGTCCCGTACACGCTCGGACGGTACATCCCGTCTTCGCTCACCGCCCCCATCTGCGCATCGACGACGTACCAGACAAGGTCGGCAAGGTCTGATGCCTGCTGGGACAGCCTGCCGTTGCGCGTGTCGTACTGCGTCGACCCCCCGGTCTCGGGGTCGAAGACAGTGACGAGGGCGTAGAGCTGCACGCGCGCCGTCGAGAGGTCTTCCTCGAGGGGAAGGGAATCAACCGCCGAGCCCGTCGAGTCGGTGAGCGTGATCCCCGTCACGTAGCGCGCGGTCTGTCCGATCACGACCACGGGGACGTCGAGGGAGATCGGCTCCCCGGACGCCGTGCGCTCCGACATCGTGACGCGAAGCGTCGCCTCGCCGTCCCCAAGGGCGGTCAGCGTGCCGTCCGCCGTTATCGTGACGATGCCGTCGCCGCCGATGATCTCGTAGGACATCCCCGAAGGGTTGATCGAGCTCGATCCGTCGGCCCACCAGGCGACGCCGTATACCTGTAAGCGCTCCCCCTTCGCCGAAAGCTCGATCGACGTAGGGGGCGCGCTTTCGGCGCTGCTCGCATACCCGTACACGGTGCGGTTCTCGTCCATGACCGACACGTCGACGACGCTCACGTCGATGCCGTCCTCGGCGGCAAGCGCGCCCTGCACCGCAAACGCGACGCAGAACGCGACGGCAAAGGCCGCGACGGCCGGAACCGCGCGCCGCACCAGCCCGCCGAGGCGCTCGGTGGCGGATCTTCGGCGGGGACTCTCGTTGCTGCGCTTGCTGCTGCGCCTGTCCATCAGCTCCCCCGGACACCCAGCGTTTCCCTAACGACAGTGCGCGGAGGAGGCGGCGCGGTGCCGCCTCCTCCGCCGTCGGGGGCGGCGGGGCCTCGCCCGCCGCCCGGTGGCGCCCGCCGCCGCTACGCGAGCACGCCGCGCATGAGGCGCACCGCCATCGTCGCCGCCTGCGCGCGCGTGGCGCCGCTCTGCGGGTCGGCGACGAACACGCCGGGCTCGACCTCGACGCCGGTCATGATGCCGACGTCGAGGCACCAGCCCATGGACTCGCGGGCGAAGTCGGACACGCCCGCGCCGTCGGGCAGCGCGTCGAGCGACGTGCCGTCGCTCGAGACGGGCAGGCCGGCCCACGCGGCGTAGCGGGCGATCATCGTCGCGAGCTGCTCGCGGGTCACGTAGTCCTCCGGCCCGAACGTCGTGTACGTGCCGTCCTCGTTGAGGTAGCCCGTGACGACGCCGGTGGAGCGGGCCCACGAGATCGCCGCGCCGTAGTACTGCGAGTAGTCGACGTCGGAGAACTCCTCGGCCGCCGCGGCCGGCCCGCCCGCCATGCGCCACAGTATCGTGACGATCTGGCCGCGGGTCAGCCCGTCGTTGCCGCCGAACATCCCCGCGTGGTCCCCGGCGGTGTAGCCGGTGATGATGCCGTTGGCGTACGAGTAGTCGAGCGCCCCGTTCGTCACGAACCACTCGTAGAGGGCCGGGTCGTCCTCGACGTCGGAGAACGCCTCGGCCGCCGTCGAGCGGAGCGTCGAGGTCGCGCTCGCCTCGCCCGTGAAGTTGCCCGTACCGGAAAGGGTCACGGAAAGCACGTCGCCCGGCAGCGAGTAGGAGCCGGACGTCGCGAGGGCGTAGTCCTCGCCCTCGACGAGCTGCCTCCCGTTGAACCTCGCCGCGACGACGACCTCGACCTCCTCGCCCGCGTAGTACGTCGGGCCGACGGACAGGTCGACCGCCTCGAGGGACGCCGGGGCGATGCTGAACGCGACGGACGCGGATCCGGAGTACGACCCGACGCCCCATACCGTCGCCGTAGCTGTGCCCGCGTTGAGGTTGTTTTCGTACGAGACGACGTAATCAACGTTGCGGACAAGAGTCTCACCATCAAGAACGACCGTCGCAGCCGGCTCGATCAGGTAGCCGGTGTAGGTAAGCCCGTCGTCAGACAGGGAAACCGACGCGCCGGAAAGGTCGGTGCCGGAAACGGTAGACCCGGAAGGATCCTCGTCGTCCGGAGAACCGGAAGACCCCTCATCACCCGGAGAATCGGAAGACCCCTCGTCGTCCGGAGAAGTGGAAGGATCCTCGTCGTCCGGGAGACCGGACTCCTCCTCGACGGAGAAGGCCACGCGGACCTCGCCGGCGTACAGGCCGATGCCCGTGATAAGCAGCTCGTAGGAGCCGGCCTCGACCGCAGC
>CAZBEP010000317.1:0-2234 GCA_964490925.1 uncultured Eggerthellaceae bacterium
GCCTCATCGTGTCGCCGCCGAAGGCGGGCAAGACGACGATTCTCAAGGACATCGCGGCCTCCATCACGGCGAACAATCCCGAGGTTCACCTCATGTGCCTGCTCATCGACGAGCGCCCTGAAGAGGTCACCGACATGGAGCGCTCGGTGAAGGGCGAGGTGGTCTCCTCGACCTTCGACATGCCCTGCGAGAATCACATCGCCGTCGCGGAGCTCGTCATCGAGCGCGCGAAACGCCTCGTCGAGGCGGGGGAGGACGTCGTGATCCTGCTCGACTCGATCACGCGCCTCGCCCGCGCGTACAACCTCGCGCAGCCGGCGAGCGGCCGCATCCTCTCGGGCGGCGTCGACTCGACGGCGCTCTACCCGCCCAAGCGCTTCCTCGGCGCTGCGCGCAACATCGAAAACGGCGGCAGCCTCACCATCCTGGCCTCGGCCCTCATCGACACCGGGTCGAAGATGGACGAGGTCATCTTCGAGGAGTTCAAGGGCACGGGCAACATGGAGCTGCGACTCGATCGCAACCTCGCCGACCGCCGCATCTTCCCGGCGATCGATCCGGTGGCAAGCGGCACGCGCAAGGAGGAGCTGCTGCTTGATTCGCAGGAGGCGCCGCTCATCTGGGCGGTTCGCCGTCTGCTCGCGAACCTCAACAACACCGAGCGCGCGATGGACATGCTCATCAAGTCCCTCAAACAGACCGAGACGAACCAGGACTTCCTCCTGCGCGCGGCGAAGAAAGCCCAGCACGGCAAGCCCGACGGCAGCTTCGAGCTGTAAGCTTCGGCGTGCAAAACGGAAACGGGCCGCGTCCGGCCCCCTTGAAGGGCGTCACGTGAAGGACGCCAAGCGCGGCCCAGCGAGGACGGAGCAGCAATGAACGAGACGATGCGACCATCAGAGCGGCCAGGCTCCTTCAAAGGGGCGACGGAGGCGCCGGCAGGCGCGCAGGGCGCCTCGACGACGCCTTCCGGCGAGCCGATCGACGGCGGCACGCAGCGGCAGGCCGCATACGCCCCGGACGTCCGCCCTCCGGGGGGAGGCGCGGACGACGCCTCTCAGGGCTTCCCCGCCGGAGCTCCGTATCCCGGCGCCGCCCAGCAGATGATGCCGCCCGCCTACGCTGCGGCGGAGCGAGGCGCCAAGCGCGGCTGGATCGTCGCGATCGTCGCGATCATCGCCGTCGCCTCTGTCGTCGCATTCGGCATGGCATCGTGCTCGAGCGCCTTTTCGGCACCGTTCTCGCTGTTCAGCAGCAGCGACGGAGACGGCATCGACGCGCTGACCACCGACGCCGTCGCCGTCGTCACGATGAGCGGCACCATCCAGTACGACGGCACCGAGTGCAGCCCGGAAGGACTGAAATACCTGCTCGACGAGGCGGAGGCAAATAGCCGCATCAAGGCCGTCGTGCTCCGCGTCAACTCGGGCGGCGGTACGGCTGCGGCGGGCGAGGAGATGGCGGGCTACGTCGCCGATTTCGGCAAGCCGATCGTCGTTTCGAGCGCGTCCACCAACGCGAGCGCCGCCTACGAGATATCCTCGCAGGCCGACTACATCTTCACGGCGAAGTCGACGATGATCGGCTCGATCGGCACGGCCCTCGAGATCGTGGACTACTCCGGGCTTATGGAGCTGCTCGGCATCTCCGTGGAGACGATCACCTCGGATGACGGCAAGGATTCAACGTATGGCTACCGCTCCCTCACCGACGAGGAGCGCGCCTACTACCAGAGCATGGTCGATCAGATCAACGACGTGTTTGTCGCGACGGTAGCCGAAGGCCGCGGCATGACGCTTGAAGAGGTGCGGGAGCTCGCGACGGGGCTTACCTACACGGGCATCGACGCGGTCGACAACGGGCTTGCCGACGAGATCGGCACGCTCGAGGACGCGATCGCGTATGCGGCCGAGCTTGCCGGCGTGGAAAGCTACACGGTCATCGACCTGCAGATCGATGATTCGGGCATCGACCTGCTGAGCCTGTTGGCCTCGGTTTCCGATCAGGTTTCGACGGCGAGCGGCGCCGCGAAGGGGGACGCCGATGTCCTCGAGCAGTAGCGCCGAAGGCGGCGCGTCCCACCGTGACTGCGCGCTGCGCATGGGGGGCGCCGTCTCCTGGCCGCGCCGCGCGGTCGTGACGGCCGGCATGCCCTACGGCAACAAGCCGCTCCACTTCGGCCATATCGGCGGCGTGTTCGTGCCCGCCGACGTGTTCGCGCGCTTCCTGCGCGA
>CAZBEP010000318.1:0-2209 GCA_964490925.1 uncultured Eggerthellaceae bacterium
CCCCCCTGCGATCCCGCCGCCTGCCTCTCGGAAAAGGGAGCCGCCCCGCCGCGCGCGGGACGCTCTGCCCGCCGCCGGCACTGCGCGCGGCGCCACGATGGCTTTCCGCAGCCGTTTCTTTGAGAAACGCTGATTGATTCGCTGCCGAGAGGGGCCGTCCCCCGGAGCCGAGCCCCGGCGGCCTTCGGGAGATGGTGCAACAGTCCCAGTTCGGAAAGCGTTTCGAGGAGGCTTCGAGGGGTGTCCGGACGGCATCTGGAACCGGGCGGCGGGCGGCCGCCGCGCGCCGCGCCCGCTCCCGGGGGCTGTCTGGCCGGCCTCCGGGCAGGCACCCGGTGCCGAGGTCCTTTGCGGGCTTCGATCACGCATGGAGCGAGTCCTCCGGAGCGATCTGCGGAGCTCGGAGCGGCGCGCTGTCGCCAAAAACCCAATGACCCCTGGGAGGCCGCAGGCCAATTTGTCATCGTTTCCCTGGAACTAGTGCCCCTGGTGCCCCGCCCTCCCGGAGCGCGCCGCACTCGGCTCCCCGCCCCCCGGTGCCCCGCCCCCCGGTGCCCACGCGGCGCGCTCGGTGCCCCCCGGCTCCCCGCCCGCCCGCCTCCCGGCCCCCCGGCACTCCCGCGGCGCGCTCGGTGCCCCCCGGCTCCGCCCCCCCCGTCGCCGTCGCCCCGCCCCCCGGCACCCCCGCTCGCCCCGCCGGCCGCGCGTTCCGCTACAATCGTCCCCATGGAAGAGCTCACCCGCATCGCGGCGCACGTTCTCGGCCATTCGGTCGAGGACACTCTGTATCTGCTTCCGTTCCTCTTTGCGACGTATGCGCTCATGGAATGGATCGAGCACCGCGTGCGCGAGCGCGCCGAGGCCGCCGTGAGCCGCGCCGGAGCCGCCGGACCCGTTGTCGGCGCGGTGCTCGGCGTCGTGCCGCAGTGCGGGTTCTCGGCGGTCGCGGCGACGCTGTACGCCGGGCGCGTCGTGACGCTCGGCACGCTGTTCGCGGTGTTCCTTTCGACTTCCGACGAGATGCTGCCGATATTCATCGCCGAGCAGGTGCCCCTCGCGACAATCGCCCAGGTTCTCGTGGCGAAGGTTGTCGTCGCCATGATCATGGGCTTCGTCGTCGATGCCACGCTGCGGCTTGCGAAGCGCGACCGACGTCGGCTTGCCATCCACGAGCTGTGCAAGCGCGCCCGTTGCAGCTGCAACGGCGACTGTGCCGTCTGCTGCGACGATCCCGAGCTCGCGTACGGCCACGACGACGATCACGAGCATAGTCACGACCATTCGCGAGGCTCGATACTCAAAAGCGCCCTCGTCCACACGGCGCAGGTCGCGCTCTTCGTATTCGTCGTGACGGTCATGATAAACGCGGCGCTCGAAGCCTTTGGCGAAGACGCCCTCGGCGCGTTCCTCGGAGCGAACCCGGAGTTGTCCGTATTCGCGTCGGCTCTCGTCGGGCTCGTGCCGAACTGCGCGGCGAGTGTTGTGGTCGCGCAGTTGTACGTCGACGGCATGATCGGCTCCGGCGCGATGCTGTCCGGCTTGCTCGTGTCCGCAGGCGTCGGCCTGCTCGTGCTGTTTCGCGCGAACCGCCACCTCAAGGAGAACATCGTCATCGTCGCGCTGCTGTATGCGATGGGGGCGGCCTGCGGGCTTGCTGCGAACGCCCTCGGCATCGTGTTCTGAGGTCTGGGTTTAGGCGCGTTTTGACGCCTGGCGGTAGCCTGGCGGCAGCAGCAGCCTGCCGGCAGCCTGTTTCCGCCGGGCCGCGTTTTTGTTGACCGCAGCCGCCGCCGCCGCTACAATGACGCATTGCGCGCCCGATGGGCGTGCTGTTTCGCGGGGCCGTTAGCTCAGTTGGTAGAGCAGGGGACTTTTAATCCCAAGGTCGCGGGTTCGATTCCCTCACGGCCCACCAGTGCAATTGCAGGCCGGGGTTCTCTTCTCTGGCTGTTCTTTCTTGGGGCTGTCGTGCGCGTGCCGTCGTGCGCCGCAAGGATCGGCTCCTGTCGCGTGCCGCAAAAGCCGGCATGGCGTCGTGCGCCTCGCCGTCTTTGGGGCTTCGTGTCGTTGGGCAATGAAGCGAATCGGGGGAAAGCGTGACGGGTCGCAGCTGCTGGTATGATCGAGAAGCCGACCGCCCTCGGCGCGCCCGACGCCCTCGGCGCGTCCGAGTCGGCCGAGCCGGCGCCGCGCCCCGACACGAGGAGGC
>CAZBEP010000319.1:0-2208 GCA_964490925.1 uncultured Eggerthellaceae bacterium
GCCGATTCCTATCGCATCCGCGACATGCTCAACGGGCGTGCGCCGCCAGAGCCCTCATGGGCCGCGCTCCACTTCCCGTCCTGCTTCCCCATCAACAAAACCGGGAATCCTCATATACAGAACCGCATCGATCACTCCTGAGGGTACAATGCGCGGCGAGCGCCATGCCGGCGTTAGCGCAACCGCAGCGAAGGAGGACTCACTTGGGAATCTACGCGATCACAGGCGGCTCCAGCGGCATCGGGGCCTGCACGAAAGACCTGCTGACCCAGCAGGGGAACCGCGTTATCAACATCGACCTTGCAGGTGGCGACGTCACGGCCGACCTCGCCACCCCCGAAGGGCGGGCGCACGCCCTCTCTGCGCTTTCCGACATGTGCCCCGAGGGGCTTGACGGCATCGTGTGCAACGCCGGCGTCTCTGCCACGTGCGGCGACCCTCGGCTGATCGTCTCCCTGAACTACTTTGGAGCCGTGAATGTGGCGGAGGGCGTGTTCGACCTGCTGCGCAAGCGGCATGGCAGTTGCGTTGCCGTCTCCTCGAACACCATCGCCCACGGCGGTGTCCGGATGGACATCGCGAACCTGCTGAACAACCAGGCGGACGAGGCGCGCATCCTCGGCCTCGTGAAGGATGCGGCCGCCTCCGAGGCCCACGGCTTCTACACCGCCACCAAGTACGCGCTCACCCGCTGGGCGCGGCGGGTCTCGGCCGACTGGGCGGCCCGTGGCGTGCGCGTCAACGTCGTCGCCCCCGGAAACGTGCGCACCGCCATGACGAACGCCCTCTCCGATGCCCACATGGCGGCCGTCAAGGCTCTCCCCGTGCCCATCAACTATCAGAGCGGGAACCCCTTGATGGATCCCCTCGACATCGCAAACGCCATCGGATTTCTGCTCTCTCCGGCGGCGCACGGCATAAACGGCACCGTCCTTTTCGCCGACGGCGGCACCGACGCGCTGCTCAACTCCGAGCGGATTTGACGACAAGGGGGTCTCGACAGATGGTTCTCGCCGATCTCGCCCAGGCCATGGAGCGCAAGGACTACATGGCCCTGTCCAAATGCTTCGCCGAAGACGCCCAGCTTTTCGACTACTGCCCGGCGCTTGCGGGGAAAGACAGCTTCCATGTCTGCGGGCGCCGCGCCATCGAGATGTTCTACCACAACCGGTTTTTCCTGGGGGGCCTCGCGGTTCGCAGCGCCCAGGTCGAAAGCGACCGCGAAGCGAGCCTCTACATCTCCTATGGTCAAGACGCACGCTACGCCGTCGCGACGATCGAAGACCTCGACGCCGAAGGCGGCCTCATCCGAAAGCTGGCCATCCGTCCGGCGTAGCAGGGGCACCCAGCGCTCCATGCGCGACGAATAGCGAATGCACATCCGTCCGGCATAGCAGGGGCGCGCCCCGGAAGCATTCGGGACAAGCGCGACAGGCCGAACGCAGCCGAATCAAGGGCGGCCATGCGCTCGCCGACGAGGACTTCGAGCGCATGGCCGAAAAGGCCGGGCGTGGGGAGTGTCCGGAACGCCCGGCGCGTGGGATCGTGCACTGACCGGTTTGCGCCGCATGTGCAAGCCGCCGGACGCCCCGGCACGTCCGGGGCGTGAGTTGTGCGCCCGCAGAAGCGCCCGGCCATGGCTGAAGAGAAGCTGGCGACCATCGCGTTCAAGATTCCGCACTCGCCTCGCAGCGCGCCCGACCGCGAGGCGACAGGGCGCAGCGCGGCATGGGCCGACCGCGAGGAGCGGGGCGCGCCGAAACGCGACGGGAGCCGGGGAGGGTGCCCCGGCGCCACAATATCACAGCGTTTTCGCCACGAAACGACGGGTAGGGCACGCCCGCGCCGCCCGGGGCGAAGCCGCGCGCGGCGGCGGCCTGCGGCGAACAGGGTTTTCTTGCCCGCCGCCGGCAGACGCGCCCCGAGGCGGCCCGCAGACGGCCGTACGGCGCGCCCTACCGGGACTGCGGCAGCCAGGCCGGATCCGCCGGCGTCGGCCGCAGGCGGAGCGGCGCTCCGGGGCGCGCCGGTAGTGCGCGAGAGAACGACGGACGGGGGCGGGCGACCTGCGAGATCGCGGGACGCAGACAGGACGGGCGGGGATCGCGTGCCGATTGCCAGCGTCAGCCCGCCCGGGGGCTAGTTCCCCGGGCGGGCGGGGTGCCTGTCTGTCGGATACCCCGCGTTCGCAGGCTTTTCGACAGACAG
>CAZBEP010000320.1:0-2208 GCA_964490925.1 uncultured Eggerthellaceae bacterium
CCCCGGCGGTCTCGGCGGCCTGCGGGCCTGTGACGTAGAAGTGCTCCATCGACAGGCGCCACGGGCGGCCCTCGTCTTTGATCTGCGGGATCAGCGTCTCGCGTCCCGTGCCGGCCGCGAGGAAGGCTCCGACGAGGGTCGGCTCGCCGACGGTCGCGGAAAGCCCGATGCGACGCGGGTTCGCGCCCGCCATGCGCGAGAGGCGTTCGATGAGGCACAGCGTCTGCCCGCCGCGGTCGCCGCGCAAAAGCGAGTGCACCTCGTCGATGACGACGTAGCGCACATCGCCGAACAGACGCGCTGCGGCGGCGTGCCTGCGCAACAGCAGCGCCTCGAGCGACTCGGGCGTGATCTGCAGGATGCCCGACGGGTTCTCGAGCAGTCGCGCCTTGTGGGAGCGCGACACGTCGCCGTGCCAGCGCCACACGGGCACGCCCGCCTCGGCGCAGAGGTCGTCGAGACGGCGGAACTGGTCGTTGATGAGCGCTTTCAAAGGCCCGATGTAGAGCGCGCCGACGGTGGCGGGCGGATCCTCCCAAAACTCGGTGAGAATGGGGAAGAAGGCCGCCTCCGTCTTGCCCGACGCGGTCGAGGCGGCAAGCAGGACGTGGGCGTCGGTGTTGAATACGGCGTCGGCCGCGGCCACCTGGATGGCGCGCAGCGACTGCCAGTCGTGCTCATAGATGAAGTCTTGCACGAACGGCGCGAAGCGATCGAATACGCCCACGGCCGCCCCCTAGACGGTGAACTCGGCGTAGGGGTTCGCGCCCGCCGCGCCCGCCGCGTTCGGCCCGCCCGGCCTGCCGCTGCGGGCGCCCGTGCGCCCGGCGAGCGGGTCGGCGGCGCGCAGCGGGGCGGGGCCGCCATGCCCGGCACTCGCCGCACCGGCGCTCGCCGCACCGGCGGGCGCGCCCGGTTCCGGGGGCTCGGCGAAGGCGAAGCCGTCGGATCCGAGCAGCCCTTCCACGGTCGCGTCGGGGTTTTGGCACAAGATGTCGAGCAGCTCGATGAAGTCGCGGATGACCTCGCGCGGCGTGAGGTGCGTGTCGGCGCCGACGCGGCCGAACTCGATGCGCAGAAACGCCGCGAGGTCCTCGTCGCGCAGCGTCCGTTCGTACCCGAACAGCCCCGCGTGGATGTCGGCGAGCTTTTCGGCGAGCACGAGCAGCTCCTCGTAGGTGAGCGGCTCGAGCCTGATGACGGGCGCGAGCATGTCGATAAGCCCCTCCTGGGCGAAGCGCCCCTGCGTCAGGCGCGACCGCAGCGCCTCGTAGCTGTACACGCCCCGGCGGCGGTCCTCGATCGCCTGGGGCGTGCCGCCCATGACGATGCCGAGGTAGCGCGCCTTGCCCTGGAGCGTGTCGTTGTACATCGCGAGGATCTTCTCGTAGTTGTACTGGCGCGTGACGGCGTTGGGGATCTTGCTCAGGTTCACGAGCTCGTCGATGAGCACGAGCAGCCCCCGGTAGCCGGCGCCTCTAAGGAACTCCGCGAACAGTTTCAGGTAGTCGTACCAGTCGGCGTCGGTCACGATGACGCCCACGCCGAGCTCCTGGCGCGCCTCGGTCTTTGTGCGATACTCCCCGCGGAACCACTTCGCGACGCGCGCCTTCGTCTCGTCGTCGCCGTCGCGGTGCGCGCGGTAGTAGCGGGCGAGCAGCCGGGCGAAGTCGTAGCCGTGCACGAGTTCTTCCATCGAGCGGACGACGTCGAAGATGCGGCGCTCGACCGCCTCGTCGAAGGCCGGATCCCCGGCGACAAGGCCGGCCTCGGCTGCGACGTCGGTGCGCACGCCGTCGATCCACCGGTCGAGCACGAGCGTGAGCGCCCCGCCCTCCGGCTTCGTCTTTGTTGCGAGGTTGCGGACGAGCTCGCGGTACGTCGCGAGCCCCTGGCCCTGGCCGCCCTGGAGACGCCGCTCGGGCGAGAGGTCCGCGTCGCACACGACGAAGCCGGTGCCCATCGCATGCGTGCGGATGGTTTGGAGCAGGAAGCTCTTGCCCGCGCCGAACCGTCCGACGAGGAAGCGGAACGAGGCGCCGCCGTCCGCGACGAGGTCGAGGTCGTGCAGGAGCGCCTTGATCTCGCGCTCGCGCCCGACGGTGATGTAGGGCAGCCCGATGCGCGGCACGACGCCGCCCTTGAGCGAGCTTACGATCACGTTCGCGACGCGCCGGGGCACCCTCGCCGCCGCGCGGGGCGTGTGGG
>CAZBEP010000321.1:0-2203 GCA_964490925.1 uncultured Eggerthellaceae bacterium
GCCGCACCCGCATCCGCAGCCAAATCCGCAATTCGGCCGCTTGGGGAACGCGCTCTTGACCTCGGCGCGTGCCGTATCGATAATCGGCCATGCGCGTGCGGCCCTTCTGCCTTGAACTGCCGCGCATATGAAAGCCAATCGGTTATGCGGCCTCGCTTTTCTGCCCGCGTACTGCTATGCGGAGCGCAGTCGTAACCTTCGGTATGTCCGGGGAAGGGGAAGGTGCTCCCACGTATACAAAGGGGCGTACGATAGCTCGCTGGCTTTGCTCTGCCCTGCAGCTCGCGCTGCTGTGCTTCATCGTGGCCTTCCAGTGCCTTGCAACGAGCAGGGCGGGTCTTGCGCGGCATGTCACGGCGCGGAGCGTGCAGCTCGAGCAGGCTCTTGATACGCAGCTTCTCGTTCGGGTGCTGGCGTGTGTCGTCGTGCTGCTGAGCCTGGTCGTCCTCGCCTCGCTCTTTCGGCGGAACCGTCTGCTGCGGCTTTCGGCGCGCGTCGAGGCGGCGTTGCTGGCGCCCCTCTGCATTGCCCTTCTGCTCTTTGCGCTCGTTTTTTCGCGCGAGGAGCTGCGAGCCTACTACTACCTGCTTGCCGCTTTTCTGCTGATCGTGTGCTTGCAAGCCGGTAAGTGCCTGCTTGCAGGGAGGTCTGCGCCTTCTTCTGCTTCCACGGAAAGCAACGAGCCTTCAAGCCCGACGGCGCGAGGGCTCGACTGATGTGAAAGGGGAGAGACACCCATGGTTATGAAAGACCTGTTGAAACGCAGCCGCGCTGCGCTCGCCGCATTCGGGCTGCTTGCCTGCGGCGCCCTTTTGGCCTGTGCGCTTGCGGGCTGCAGCGCTTCGGAGTCGGCCGACGAGGCTTCCGGCGGCGACGTCGCCCAGTCCGAGGGCTTTGCGACGGCCACTACCGAAGAGTTGGAGGAAGCGCTCGCAAGCAGCTCTGCGGTGGTGCTCGACGCCCGCAACGAGGACGCCTATGCCGGCTGGTCGATCGGCGAGAACGAGTTCGGCGGGCACATCGACGGCGCGCGCCTCTTCTCGGCGAACTGGCTGAGCTGCGACTACGATGACAACGACAACTACAGCGGCGTCACGCGCGCCGAGTACCTGGCCATCCAAATGGAGGATGCGGGCATCGCCGAAGGCACGAAGGTGATCGTGTACGACGAGGGCGGCGAGGATGCCGAGGCGGTGGCGAGCTACCTGGCGGAGGAGGGCGTCGAGGACATCGCGCTCTTCGACCTTGCCGACTATGAAGGCGAGCTTGCCAGCTATGAGCGCTACGAGCTCTACGTGCCCGCAACTGCGGTGAACGCATTGATCGAGGGCGAAGAGGTCGAGGAGATCGGCGCGGTCAGCGACCTGGTTATTCTTGAAGTGAGCTGGGGAGATGAGGACGAGTCGGGCTATTCGGCGGGGCATGTGCCCGGAGCCGTCCATGTGAACAGCGACGACATCGACGACGAGGACAACCTGTACGTCCTCGCAAGCGACGAGGAGCTGCTTGCGCTCGCGGCCTCCCAGGGCATCACGCTCGACAGCACGGTCATCGTCACAGGCGAGGCCATTTACGCCTGCCATTACGCCGTGGTTTTGAAGTATTTGGGCGTCGAGGACGTCTACGTGATGAGCGGCGGCGCGAGCGCCTGGACCGATGCCGGCTTCGAGCTTGAAGAAGGCGTGGTCGAGCCTACGCCCGTCGAGAGCATCGGCACAGACGAGCCCGCGAACCCCGACCTCATCGACACGGTGGCCGAGGTTCAGGCGGCGCTGGCGGGCGAGGCCGGCTCTGAGGACTACGTGCTGGTGGACACCCGCACCACCGAGGAATACCTCGGCGAGACTTCGGGCTACAGCTATATCGAGCAGGCCGGGCGCATCGAGGGAAGCGTTTCGCAGCCTTCGGGCATCAACAACTCCAGCTCGATGCTGTGCTATCAAAACGTGGACGGCTCCATGCGCGATGCCGAGCACATCCTTGCACTCTGGGAAGCTGCGGGTCTTGATCCCGACACCATGCACCTTTCCTTCCATTGCGGCAACGGGTACCGCGCTGCCGAGATCGTGTGGGACGCCTTGGTGCTCGGCTATGACAACGTGTCGCACTACAACGACGGCTGGGCCGGCTGGGTTATCGCCGAGCTTCCCTACGTCGTAGGCGAGTAGCGTCAAGAGGGGCGGCTTTCGGGGCGCGGCGACGG
>CAZBEP010000322.1:0-2191 GCA_964490925.1 uncultured Eggerthellaceae bacterium
ATCTTGAGCAGCGTGGCCGCGACGAGCAGAAAGTCGCTCGCCACGTCGAGGTCGATGTCGTGCATGGCCGAGATCTCGGAGAGGTACTGATCGGCGATCTCGGTGACCGAGATGGCGCCGATGTCGACCTTCTGCCGGCTCACGAGGTAGAGCAGCAGATCGAACGGACCCTCGAAGCTTTCGATGCGCACGCGGTAGGACACAGGTCCCCGCCTAGCCGAGGAAGGAGAACAGCAGGTCGTACACGTTGTACGCCGTCGCGTTCAAATAGATGCCGATCGGGTTGACGTTGAGCATGTAGGGCACGAGGATCACGACGATCAGGAACACAGGCAGCGCGTACTGCTGAACGCGGTAGTACTTCGGCAAAAGCCGCCGCGGCAGAAAGAAGCCGATGATCGACGAGCCGTCAAGCGGCGGGACGGGCAGCAGGTTGAAGAACATGAAGTACAGGTTGATGAGCGAAAACATGGGCAGGTACCAGAAAAACAGGTAGTACAGGAGGCTTTCGCTCACGTAGGATTCGTAGATCGCCTGCGGCGCCGCCTCATAGATGGCGAACGCGACGAGCGCGCCGAAACACGCCATGACGAGGTTCGCCGCCGGGCCGGCAAGCCCGACCACAAGCTCGCCTTTCCGAACGTCTTTGAAGTAGCGCGGGTTGTAGGGCACCGGCTTCGCGTAGCCGAACACCGGCCCGCTCATGAGCATGAGCGCAAGCGGCATGATCACCGTGCCGAACGGGTCGATGTGACGCAGCGGGTTCAGCGAGAGCCGCCCGGCGCGCTTGGCCGTCGGATCCCCCAGGCGCCAGGCCGCAAACCCATGCGCGACCTCGTGGAACACGATGGCCGGGACGAAGCTTAGAATCGAGCAGAGTATGTAGGGGACGTCGATGCCAAACATAACCTTGCTAGTGTAGCGCAGGTCTCCGCACATGGGCGGCGCGCTGCCGCCGGCTGCGAAAGGAACACAATTGCGAGCTGCTTGCGACCGCTACGAGTCGTGCCTCATCCAAACGGCACGGAATCGCCTCGTATGAACACGGAGGGACGAAAGCAGGCCGCATAGGTTGAAAGGCAGGCAAGCGTGCGAGCTCAACTCGGGGCGCCTTCCTCGGCGTCCCAATCGATGTCGGCGAAGCCCCTGACATCGGAGTCGTCCACGCCGTGCTCGTGATACTCCACCACGGGGTTGGCGCTGATGGTATAGACCGTCCGCGAATCGTCGTCATAAGAGATCACAAACTCAGAATGCGATATGCGCTCGCCGCCGGGGAAACCCTCGTTGTAGAAATAAAACGCCAAGTCACCCGCTTCTGGCTGCCAGGATTCGTCTGCGGACTCGTAAAACCGCCCCGCCTCCTCGTAGAATTCGGCCTGCTGCTGAGGGTAGACCGTCATGGATCCGTCGCAGAAATAGCCGGACAAGCCCGCCTCTCGGCACGACCACCATATGAACGTGGCGCACCAATAGCCGCGCTCGTAACAAAGCTCTCCTCCGGCATCAAGCAAGGCATCTTCGTAAACAGTGCCATCGGTGTTGCCCAGCTCGCCCTCCATGACGGCCACAACCTGCTCAATGCGCTCGGCTGCCTCGGTCGACATTCCTTCGGTATCGAGGGCGTAGGAGGAAACATCGGCGTTGGCGGATGCCGACTGCTCATTGGACGACGCGCCGCCTTCGTCATGCGAGCAGCCAAGCAGGGCAAAACATGCGATAAGGGTTAAGAGAAGCGTTGCGATGGCGGCGAAAGCGAGCCGCTTCATCGGAGTCACACCTTTGGCAGAAGCGCATCGCTTCGGCGGATCGTTGTCGAAAGCGAGTCGCTTCATCGGAGGCACCCCTTTGTCGGCAGAAACGGAGGGTCGCAGAAAGCCATCGAGGGCATGTACACAGCTTATTGCCTGGAAGCGGCTTGCGGCCAACACAACGGCGGAAACGCCCGATCTCATCACAAAACGCCCAAAAGCGCAGGAAACCCCCGTCCCCTGGGGCTCTGCCTTCTGCCCAGGAGACGGGGGGTCGGCGGGGAGGCGCGGACGCAAACGCAGCCCGAACGATCGCCGGCGGCAATCAGGCTGCGGCACCCCGATCGGCCGCGCGCCTGCCTCTGGCGCTAGTCGGCCGCATGCCTGCCTCGGCGGGACGTAAAGCCCGCTCCCGCCGCCACGATGCCGGCGCCAACCGC
>CAZBEP010000323.1:0-2188 GCA_964490925.1 uncultured Eggerthellaceae bacterium
CCCTCGAGGACGGCGTGCCGCAGGTGCGCGTTGCCGAGCGTTTTGGAGACGCGCCTGCCATCCCGACCGTCGTCGTGTTCCAAGGGCTTGCGAAGGGCGACAAGATGGACTCCGTCATTCGGCAGGGAACGGAAATCGGCGTCAGCGCCTTTGTTCCGCTTGTCTGTGAGCGCTCGGTGGTGCGCCTTGACGCCAAGCGGGCTGCCTCGCGCGGGAAGCGGTGGCGGGCGATCGCGAGGAGTGCGGCGATGCAGGCGGGGCGTCGCGAGGTGCCCGAGATCGCCGAGCTTGCCGATGTCGCGCATGCCTGCGAGATGCTTGCGGAGGCGACCTGCGTGCTCGTGTGCTGGGAAGAGGCGCCGGGCACGGCGCGCATGGCCGAGGCGCTCGCGCGCGCCCGAGCCGCCTGCGGCGCGCACCATCCCGCCGATGCGCGCGTGGCCGTCGTCGTCGGCCCGGAAGGAGGCCTGACCGAAGCCGAAGTTCAGGCGCTTCTCGCCTGCAACGAACGCGCGGCGCTCGTATCGCTTGGCCGAACGATCCTGCGCACCGAGACCGCAGGCGTTGTGGCCGCCGCCCTCGCGCTCTACGAGCTTGGCGAGCTGGGCGGCCAAGGAGGGCGCTGATGCGCTTTTCCGTCGTGAACCTCGGCTGCAAGGTGAACCGGGTGGAGTCCGACGAGGTGGCCGCCCGCCTTCTCGCGCGCGGAGCCTCCCGTGCGGAGGAAGGGGCGGCCGACCTTATCGTCATCAACACCTGCACCGTCACGGGTGAGGCGGAGAAAAAGACGCGCAAGGCGGTTCGCCGCGCGCTCTCCGCGAACGATCGGGCGCGCGTCGTCGTGACGGGCTGCGCTGCGGCGATCGACGCCGAAGGGCTCTCGGCGATCTCTCCGCGCGTCGAGATCGTGGCAAAAGGAGCGCTCATTGCGCGCGTTGGGGAGATTGCAGATGAGCTCGGAGCCGCGACGGCGCCAGATTGCCCAGATTCCGCTGGCGATTCAGCCTGCGAGCGGGGGCTTCGCACGGGGGACTCGTTCCCGACGCGCGTCGGCCTCAAGGTACAGGATGGCTGTAACAACGCCTGCAGCTTCTGTATCGTGCACCTCGCCCGCGGCCCTGCGACAAGCCGCGAGGCCGATGAGATCGTGGCGGAGGCGACCTCGCTTGCGGCGGCGGGCGTGCGCGAGATCGTGCTTACCGGCATCAACCTCGCGAGCTACCGGGATGCCGTACGCGACCTTGGGCTTGCCGGCTTGCTTGAGCGGCTCTTGGCCGCAACCGAGCCTTACGAGGACGGCGGTCGTTGCCGCTTTCGCATCTCGAGTGTCGAGCCGACCGACGTTGATGAAGCGCTTATCGAGGTGATGGCTGCCGCTGAGGGTCGCGTCTGCCGCCATCTCCACCTGCCGCTTCAGTCGGGCAGTTCGAAGGTGCTCGCCGAGATGGCGCGCCCCTACGACGCCGCCGCCTTCGAGGGAATCGTCGCGCGGCTGCGAGGGGCGATGCCGGGCGTCGCGCTTTCGACCGACCTCATCGCAGGCTTTCCGGGGGAGAGCGATGCGGATTTCGCCGAGACCCTCGCGCTCGCCGAGCGCTGCGGCTTTTCGCGCATCCACGCCTTTCCCTACTCCCGGCGCGCGGGTACCCCGGCTGCTGAGCGGACAGACCAGGTGGCTCCCGAGGTGAAGGCCGAGCGCGCCCGGAGGCTCCGCGCGCTCGCCGAGCGCCTGCGCGAGCGGGACTTCGCCGCCCGCATCGGCACGACGGAGCTCGCGCTTGTCGAGGACGGGTCGCGGGCGATGACGGAGAGCTACTATGAGATCGCCGCTCCGCGCGGCGCCCGGCGGGGCTCGCTCGTTTCCGTCGAGCTGAAGTCCGACGGAACGCGGGACCGCGCGGCGCCTGCAAGCGCAGCACAGGCGATGCAGCGCAGGGTTTGAGAAGCGGCGCCCGAAGCCTAAGCGAGGCACCGCGACCTGCGCCGATGAGCCTTACGCTTGAGGTGATAGGGCGCAGGACGGGGGAGGGCGCGGGCGAGGCGGCAAGCGGGGGCGCTCCCTTGAGACGGACGGAGCGAATCGATGGACCTTTGTGCGGGAAGGGGGCAAGGCCGATGACGGCTCGGCATCAAGGATCCGGCGGTGGGCGGAAGCCGTCGCTCACGCGACGCACGCTTCACTACTACT
>CAZBEP010000324.1:0-2163 GCA_964490925.1 uncultured Eggerthellaceae bacterium
GAGCGACGCCTTCCTCCCACCGCCGGATCCCTGATGCCGAGCAGTCATCGGCCTTACCCCCTTCCCGCACAAAGATCCATCGATTCACTCCGTCTGCCTCAAGGGAGCGCCCCCGTCTGCCGCCTTGCCCGCGCCCTCCCCCATCCTGCGCCCTATCGCCTCAAGCGTAAGGCTCGTCGGCGCAGGTTGCGGTGTCTCGCTTGGGCTTCGGGCGCCGCTTCTCAAACCCTGCGCTGCATCGCCTGTGCTGCGCTTGCAGGCGCCGCGCGGTCCCGCGTTCCGTCGGACTTCAGCTCGACGGAAACGAGCGAGCCCCGCCGGGCGCCGCGCGGAGCGGCGATCTCATAGTAGCTCTCCGTCATCGCCCGCGACCCGTCCTCGACAAGCGCGAGCTCCGTCGTGCCGATGCGGGCGGCGAAGTCCCGCTCGCGCAGGCGCTCGGCGAGCGCGCGGAGCCTCCGGGCGCGCTCGGCCTTCACCTCGGGAGCCACCTGGTCTGTCCGCTCAGCAGCCGGGGTACCCGCGCGCCGGGAGTAGGGAAAGGCGTGGATGCGCGAAAAACCGCAGCGCTCGGCGAGCGCGAGGGTCTCGGCGAAATCCGCATCGCTTTCCCCGGGAAAGCCTGCGATGAGGTCGGTCGAAAGCGCGATGCCTGGCATCGCTCCTCGCAGCCGCGCGACGATTCCCTCGAAGGCAGCAGCATCGTAGGGACGCGCCATCTCGGTGAGCACCTTCGAACTGCCCGACTGAAGCGGCAAGTGGAGGTGGCGGCAGACGCGACCTTCTGCGACGGCCATCACCTCGATAAGCGCTTCATCGACGTCAGTCGGCTCGACGCTCGAGATGCGAAAGCGGCAGCGGCCTCCCTCTTCGTAAGACTCGGTCGCAGCCAGGAGCCGCTCGAGCAAGCCGGCAAGCCCAAGGTCGCTCACGGCGTCCCGGTAGCTCGCGAGGTTGATGCCGGTGAGCACGATCTCGCGCACGCCCGCCGCCGCAAGCGAGGTCGCCTCCGCCACGATCTCATCGGCCTCGCGGCTTGTCGCAGGGCCGCGGGCGAGGTGCACGATACAGAAGCTGCAGGCGTTGTTACAGCCATCCTGTACCTTGAGGCCGACGCGCGTCGGGAACGAGTCCCCCGTGCGAAGCCCCCGCTCGCAGGCTGAATCGCCAGCGGAATCTGGGCAATCTGGCGCCGTCGCGGCTCCGAGCTCATCTGCAATCTCCCCAACGCGCGCAATGAGCGCTCCTTTTGCCACGATCTCGACGCGCGGAGAGATCGCCGAGAGCCCTTCGGCGTCGATCGCCGCAGCGCAGCCCGTCACGACGACGCGCGCCCGATCGTTCGCGGAGAGCGCGCGGCGAACCGCCTTGCGCGTCTTTTTCTCCGCCTCACCCGTGACGGTGCAGGTGTTGATGACGATAAGGTCGGCCGCCCCTTCCTCCGCACGGGAGGCTCCGCGCGCGAGAAGGCGGGCGGCCACCTCGTCGGACTCCACCCGGTTCACCTTGCAGCCGAGGTTCACGACGGAAAAGCGCATCAGCGCCCTCCTTGGCCGCCCAGCTCGCCAAGCTCGTAGAGCGCGAGGGCGGCGGCCACAACGCCTGCGGTCTCGGTGCGCAGGATCGTTCGGCCAAGCGATACGAGCGCCGCGCGTTCGTTGCAGGCGAGAAGCGCCTGAACTTCGGCTTCGGTCAGGCCTCCTTCCGGGCCGACGACGACGGCCACGCGCGCATCGGCGGGATGGTGCGCGCCGCAGGCGGCTCGGGCGCGCGCGAGCGCCTCGGCCATGCGCGCCGTGCCCGGCGCCTCTTCCCAGCACACGAGCACGCAGGTCGCCTCCGCAAGCATCTCGCAGGCATGCGCGACATCGGCAAGCTCGCCGACCTCGGGCACCTCGCGGCGCCCCGCCTGCATCGCCGCGCTCCTCGCGATCGCCCGCCACCGCTTCGCGCGCGAGGCCGCCCGCTTGGTGTCAAGGCGCACCACCGAGCGCTCGCAGACAAGCGGAACAAAGGCGCTGACGCCGATTTCTGTTCCCTGCCTGATGACGGAGTCCATCTTGTCGCCCTTCGCAAGCCCTTGAAATACGACGACGGTCGGGACAGCCGGCGCGTCTCCAAAACGCTCGGCAACGCGCACCTGCGGCACGCCGTCCTCGAGGG
>CAZBEP010000325.1:0-2161 GCA_964490925.1 uncultured Eggerthellaceae bacterium
TACGTCAGCTTGTCCTCTATCTCAAGCGTCTTTTTCTGAGGGCAGCCGCAGTCCTCGTCTGCCGCCGCGCCCCGCAGATGCAGCGGGCACAGCAGGTAGTTGTAGCACAGCGCCGCAAGCACCCCGCCGACGAGCGGGCCGACGATGTAGACGATGCAGGTCTCGAATGCGTTCGATCCGAACGCGATCGGTCCCCATCCGACGATACAGGCCCAAATGCGCGGCATCATGTCGCGCGCAGGGTTAAGGCCGGCGTCGGTCAGCGGCCCGATCACGTTGATGAGGATGGTGACCGTCAAGCCGATGAACAGCGGCGCGAGCGCGCGCGGCGCGCGTCCGACGTTTTCGCTGCTCGTGATGGAGAAGATGACGAGCACGAGGATGAACACGCCGATGCCCTCGGCTGCGGCGGCGGTCTGGAACGTTATCGAGCCGGCAGATGTGTTCGGGTAGATCTCGCACCAGATGCTCGCAGCGGAGCCGATGGAGTTCGAGGCCATCGTCAAACCCGAATTGGTCAGGTTGCGCTCGACGCTGTCGGCGAACAGAAGCCACAGCCCCCCGGCGGCAAGAAACGCGCCCGCGCACTGTCCGACCAGGTAGATGGGAAGCTCGCGCCATTTCATGCGCCGCGCGACGCACATGGCAAGCGAAACGGCGGGGTTGAAATGGGCGGCGGAGAGGTTGCGCGTGATGAAGATGGCGATGGCGATGGCGACGCCCCACACAAGGCCGACTTGCCCCGGACCGGTCAGCGACCCGAACAGGGTTGCCGTCGCGACGGCGCCTATGCCGCAGAAGCACATCAAGAAGGTTCCGATGAGCTCCCCGGCGAATTTCTTTGCAATATCCAAAGGTGTTTCCTTGGGTGTGTCCATAGTGCTCTCTTTCTCTTGAGGGGAGGATGCTTGAGGCCGCCATGGAATAATTCCGCCCAGCTTTTATTCCTCCCAGCTTTTCGCCGAGTTGCAGATGGTAGATTATATCTAGTATAATCAGTTGTCAATTGTTTATTGGTGTTTAACAAATCTCCTTCCGGATGCCCGCCGTGTTGCGGTGCCGCTACGGACAGAAAGGGTTCGCATGAATGTAACGAGGCGGTCTTTCCTTGAAGCGAGCGCCTTGGGCTTGGGGGCGGCGGCGCTCGCGGGCGCCTCTCCGTTCACGGCGTATGCCGACGAGTCGCACCGGACGAACGAAACGGGGAAGTGGACGTCGACAAGCTGCCAGGGCTGCACGTCGTACTGCCCGGTCAAGGTCTATGTGGAGGACGGCAGGGCCATCCGGGTCAACGGCAACCCCAACTGCACGGCGACCGAAGGCAAAGCCTGCGCGAAGGCTTCGCTCGCGCTTCAGCAGCTCTACGATCCCGACCGGATCAAAACGCCGATGAAGCGCACCAACCCCGAGAAAGGGCGCGGAATCGACCCCGGCTTCATCCCGATCACCTGGGACGAAGCGCTCGAGACGATCGCCGAGGAGCTGCTCGCCATACACGAGAGCGGCGAGTCGCAGAAGTTCATGTTCATCAAAGGGCGCTCCTCCGAGGTCGGCGACGCGCTCTACCATTACTTCCCCATCCTCATGGGCTCGCAGAACTACTACGGCCATTCGACCATCTGCGCCGAGGTGGAAAAGGCGGCGGTATGGGCGCTCAACGGCCTGTTCTCGTACCGCGACTACGATCTGCTCAACTGCAAGTACTACCTGCTGTGGTCGACCGACCCCATCGCGTCGAACCGCCAGCAGCCCGCTGCTGCCGCCCATTGGGGCGAAGTGATGGACAACGCGCACATCGTCGTCATCGATCCGCGCTACTCTGCGACGGCCGCGAAGGCGGACAGGTGGCTTCCGATCATCCCCGGCACAGACGGGGCGCTTGCCTGCGCCATCGCTCATGTCATCCTGACGACCGGCAAGTGGAACAAGGATTTCGTCGGCGACTTCAAGGAAGGCATCCAGAACTACGAGCTTTCGGGGTACTACAACACGAAGGTCAACCGCTTCGTTGCCGGAGAGGACGTGAACGAGGAGTATTTCGACTACTGCAACGGCTACGGCCTCGTGCGCTGGTGGAACCTCGTGCTCAAGGACACGACGCCCGAATGGGCGGCGGAGATCTGCGGCATCGACGCCGATGACATCGAAAGCGTTGCGAAGG
>CAZBEP010000326.1:0-2155 GCA_964490925.1 uncultured Eggerthellaceae bacterium
CATCGAGCCGCATGACGCAAGGGAGGAGCCGATGCTGGCGCGAAAGGCCCTCGAGCGCTTCGAGGCATGGAAGCGGAACAAGACCCATCAGGCGCCGCTGGTCACCGGCGCGCGTCAGGGCACGTCAGGTGGGCAAGACCTACCTTGTCGAGCGCTTCCTCGAGGAAAGCTACCCGCGCTACGTCAAGTTCGACCTCATCGACCAACGGCGCGTGCTTGCCTCCTTCAAGCAAGCGGTTGATGCGGACGACCTCATGCTCAGGATGTCGGCCGCATCCAACACAGAGCTGGTGCCCGGGCAGGCCGCTATCTTCGTCGATGAGATCCGGGAGTTTCCTGACATCGTCACCCACATCAAGTACCTGGAGACGGGCGAAAGCTATTAATCAGCGTTTCCCTGGCGCAGCGCGACGACTTCGGCTTCGTGTTCTCGGACTCGCTTCTGGACACGAGGCTCGAGGGCATCCGTTCCCTGCCCGTGGGCTATGTTACCGAGGTCGAGATGTTCCCGCTGGATTTCGAGGAGTTCGCGCGGGCGGGAGGCGTGTCCCCCGACCTGTTCGCAACCGTGGCGCAGCACTTCCAGGAGCGAACCCCCGTTTCCGAGTTCCTGCACGAGCGGCTTATGCGCCTCTATCGCCGCTACCTGCTCGTAGGCGGTATGCCCGATGCGGTAAACGTCTTTCTGGAGCAGGGCACGCTCGATCCCGTGTGCGCAACCCAGCAGGAGATATCGAAGTACTACCTTCGCGACATCGCGAAATACGCACCCAAGGATCAGGTGCTCACCATCCAGGGGATATACCGGCTGGTGCCCAGCGAGTTGTCGGGCAAAACCGCCGGTTCAGGCTGAAGAGCGTTCCGGACGTGAAGCGCTTCGACAACATGGAGGACGAGTTCCTGTGGCTGACGAACGCCGGCGTGGCCATCTCGGTGAACAACGCCGCCGAGCCGGCCCCTCCGCTCATGATGACGCGCGAGAGCGGGCGCTTCAAGCTCTACTACTCTGACGTGGGCTTGCTGTGCGCGACGCTCATCAAGGACGCGTCGCTGGATTTGCTCGACGGCAAGAAAGCGATGAGCCTGGGCGGGGTGTACGAGAACGCGGTGGCGCAGGAGCTGCACCCGGGGCATAGAGCCGTACTACCACGCTTCGCGCAGGATCGGCGAGCTCGACTTCGTGTTCGAGCGGGCAGACGGCGCGCTCGTGCTCATCGAGGTCAAGTCCAGCGGGGGCTACATGACCCACGCCGCGCTCGACAACGCCCTCGACGCGAAGGGCTGTCGCATCGACGACGCCTTGATCCTGGCCAAGACGAACGTGAAGGTCGACGGCTCCATAACGTATCTCCCCCTGTACATGGCCGGAGTCGTGTAGGAGCCGCCCTGCGCACCCGCTTCATGAGGGCGCGGCGGACGCGAACTTTCGCTTGAGAAGCGCTCCTTCGCTTTGCCGTTGTGGCCGCAGCCTTCGCCGGCTGTGAATACAGCTTGCCTTCTCCGCTTTCATCGGGCGGTAGCGTGCGCTCCTGATCCTTGAATAGCTCATGCCACCTGCGCTCATGAAGATAATGTGCCTGCAAAGCGTCAAAGTCGGGTTCGTGTTCGGGATAAAACAGAACAGCGCCTGCATGCATGCGGCTGCAGCTGGTGGTCGGTCGCTGTCGGCGCATGGTCAGGTGCGCATGGCCACGCGCATGCGGGCTGCCTTCAGGCTGCATGGTAGGATTGAGAGCGCACGGGGGCTATTCGGCCGGAAGGGGTGGCTCAAGGGTGGAGGTACGGGCTTATGCGGGCGCCGACGTGGCGTCGATGGTAGAGATCTGGAACGAAGTCGTGCGCGACGGCATCGCCTTTCCTCAGGAGGACGAGCTTGACGAGGAGACGGGCGCGGCCTTCTTCGCACTCCAGACGCACTGCGGGGTCGCCGTCGAGGACGGCGCGGTGCTCGGCCTCTATATCCTTCATCCCAACAACGAGGGCAGATGCGGGCATATCGCCAACGCGAGCTACGCGGTGTCGTCTGCGGCGCGGGGCAAAGGCGTCGGTCGGCTCCTGGTCGAGGACTCGCTTGCCCGGGGCGCAGCCTTCGGGTTTCGCATCCTGCAATTCAACGCCGTCGTTGCGAGCAACGCGGCGGCGCGCCATCTCTATG
>CAZBEP010000327.1:0-2148 GCA_964490925.1 uncultured Eggerthellaceae bacterium
CGCGCGCGCATCGCGGCGGGTTCCGGCGTCGCGGTGTCTGACGTCAATCAGCTCGTCAAGAAGTTCAACGAGACGAAAAAGCAGATGAAGAAGATGATGCCCGCTTTTGACGAGGGAGGCGGCGCACGGGGCAAGAAGGGCAAGAAAGGCAAGAAGGGCCGGCGGCGCCGCGGGCTGCCCGGCATGGGCGGCATGAGCATGGCCGACCTCAAAAAGATCCAGGACATGATGGAAAACGCCAGGTGATCGGCACCGGCTCCGCCTTTCGGGCGCATCTGGGCCCGCCCCCGCACGGGCGCGCCGAATGCGGCAAGGGGAACAGGAGCGGGTACGCGGCGGTCATGAATCCGCCCCCCCCGCACGGGTGCGCCCCCCGCAGCCCGCGAGCCCCGCGCCCGCCCCGCGAGTCTCCGCGCGCTGCGACCCCGCCCCCCGCACGGGTGCGCCGAATGCCGCCGCCCGTCGTGCTATCATGGCGGGAACCGAAGGGGTTCGGGCGTCTGCGGGACCGCGGCTGCGGGGCGCGCGGGACTGCGGGGCGCAAAGCGGCGGGAAGGGGCGGCGCATGCAGACCTACATCGCGCACTACCAGTCGCCCCGCGCGGCGCAGGATCGGGCGAAAGGCCAGTTCGAGTTCGAGAGCGCCTCGCGCGCGGGCTCGAAGGGCAACGAGCGCGACGCGCGCCTTAAGATGCTTGAGCTCTACGGTCGGGACGCGGTGTCGTGGTCGATCGTCTCCGTCGAGCGCAAGCGGGCGGGAGCGGGCGCGGACGGCCAGCTCGAGCTCGATTTCCGCGCCCCCGCCCCGACGCGGGCGCGCGCGAAGAAGAAGGAGTGGTGGTAGACCATGGCAGAAGAAGCGAAGACACCCGCGGGTGCCGAACCGCCCGCCGCCGGCGCGGGCGTCCCCGAGCCGACGATCTCCGACGCCGACGTCGCGTTCCTGAAGCGCCTCCTCGAGACCCCGTCGCCGACGGGCTGCGAGGCTCCGGTGGCGACCCTCGTGCGCGAGCGCCTGTCCGCCTCGGCCGACCGGATCGACACCGACGTCATGGGCTCGGTGCACGCCGTGCTCGCGGGCACGGTCGGCGCGCCGTCGGTCATGCTCGCCGCGCACATGGACGAGATCGGCCTCATGGTCACCTACATCAGCGACGAGGGCTTTCTCTCGGTCGCGGCCGTGGGTGGCGTGGACGCGGCGATCCTGCCGGGTCTGCGCGTGGACGTCTGCGCGACGGGCGGCCCGGACGGCCCGACGACCCTGCGCGGCGTCATCGGGCGCAAGCCCATCCACCTCGTCAAGGCCGACGACCGCAAGACGGTCACGCCCATCGACCAGCTCGTCGTCGATCTCGGCATGCCGGGCGACGACGTGCGCCGGCTCGTGCGCGTGGGCGACGAGATCACCTTCGGCGTCGGCTTCGAGCGCTTCGGGCGCGGCATGGCCGTCTCGCGCGCCTTCGACGACAAGTGCGGCGTGTGGGTGGCCGTGCGCGTGCTCGAGGAGCTCGCTCGTGCAGGCCGCGCGAAGGGCGACTTTGTCGCTGCCGCCACCGTGCAGGAGGAGATCGGCACGCGCGGCGCCACGACCTCGGCCTTCGGCGTGAACCCCGGCGTCGGGCTCGCGTTCGACGTCACGCATGCGACGGACTATCCCGGCATCGAGCAGGCCAAGCACGGCAAGATCGTCTGCGGGGGAGGCCCGGTCATCGCGCGCGGCCCCAACATCAACCCGCGCGTGTTCGAGCGGCTCGTCGCGGCCGCCGAGGCGGAGGGCGTCCCGTACCAGTTCGAGGCCGAGCCGTCGGTCACGGGCACCGACGCGCGCGCCATCCAGGTGTCCCGCTCAGGCATCCCGACGGGGCTTTTGTCCGTACCGCTGCGCTACATGCACACGCCCGCCGAGGTCGTCGCGCTCGCCGACCTGGAGGCCGCGGTGCGCCTGATCGTGCGGTTCGTGCTCGACCTCGATGAGGGCGCCTCGTTCGTGCCGGGGGAGGGCTAGGCCGTGGCGAAGCGCGGGGAAAAGGTCATTGCGAAGAACCGCCGCGCCCTCCACGACTACGACATCATCGAGACCTACGAGGCCGGCATCGAGCTCACCGGCACCGAGGTGCGCTCGCTGCGCGAGAACAACTGCCAGCTCAC
>CAZBEP010000328.1:0-2117 GCA_964490925.1 uncultured Eggerthellaceae bacterium
ATTCGTGGCGTTTTTCGGCATCGCACGTGGCATCGCGCGTGGCATCGGGCACGCGGGCGCCTTCCTGCTAGAATTGACGCGACGGCACGACCTACGACGGAACGGAGCCCGCATGCCCGCACTCATCACGCACGATTTCTTCGGACGCGACATGGCTCTTCGTGCGCAGAGCGGCGGGGCGCCCCTCGCCGCCGTCGGAAACACGCGCGAGGAGCGCAACGCGTTCCTGCTTGGCAACCAAGGCCCCGACCCGCTGTTCTACGCCGCAGCCGTCCCGTGGCTGGCGGGGCAGCGCCGCATCGGATCCCGCATGCACGCGGAAAAGCCCGCAGAGCTCCTCTGCGCGATGCGGCGCGCCGCCGACATCCTTCCCGCCGCCGACCGCAGCGTCGGCGCGGCGTACCTCGCCGGGTTCGCCTGCCACTACGCGCTCGACTCGACGGCGCATCCGCTCGTGTTCGCGCAGCAGTACGCGATCTGCGACGCGGGCGTCCCCGGCCTCGCGCGCAGGGACGGCTCGGACGTACACGCCGTCATCGAGACCGAGTTCGACGAGATGATGCTCTACACGCGCACCGGAGCCACGGTGGCGACGTTTTCCCCCGAGCGGGAGATCCTCCGCGCAAACGCGCGCACGCTCGACGCGGTATCGCGGATGTACTGCTATGCGGTGCTCGTGACGTACGGCGTCGCCGTGCCGCGAACGCTCTTCGCCGCCTGCGTGCGGTCGTTTCGGCGGGTGCAGCGCCTCTTTCACTCCCGAACCGGCACGAAGCGGGAGGCCGTCTCGTCGATCGAGCGGCTCGTGCGGCCGCATTCGTTTTACGGGGCGATGAGCCATCGGCCTGTCGCGCTCGAAGAGACGCCGTTCGAGAACCGCGCACGCGAGCCGTGGAAAAACCCCTTCACCGGCGAGTCGTCGACGGCGAGCTTCGCCGACCTGTACGAGCAGGCGCAGGAGAAGGCGGCGGAGCTTCTGCGTTGGATCGAGGCCGAACGTTTCGACATCGACCGAGCCCGCGAGCTCACCGGCGACCTCGACTTCAGCGGTCGGCCGACAGCTCCCGCGATTGCCGAGGCCGCGCCCGCCTAGACGCGCCGTCGACGCGGCGTGCGCCTCCGCTCGGCGAGCGCACCGCGGCGCTAGGAGTTCTTCAATATCACGCTGTGCATCGTGTCGGCGACGTGCTCGCAGGCGTCGGTGCAGCGCTCCATGCGGGCGAAGATCTCGCTCCAGGCGACGACGTAGAGGGGGTCGTCGCGATGGTTCATGTGAAGGTCGCGCAGGATGCTCATATAGAGGCGGTCGGATTCCTCCTCGCAATCGTTGACCCCGATGACGATGGATCGGAACCGCTTCGACTTCTTGAAGTTGCGAAAGTCCGCCATGGCGTCGCCTAAAAGCTCGCAGGCGCGATAGATGATGTCGGCGAACTCCCGCGCTCGCTCGTGCATCGCGTCCACGTCGTAGACGTAGAGGCGCTGCACGACGTCCTCGATGTAATCGGCGATGTCGTCAAGGCTCGTGGTGAGCAGGATGATGTCCTCGCGCTCGATCGGAGTGATGAAGTCGCGCGCGATCGCGGTGAATACGTCGTGCCCGATGCTGTCCCCCTCGTTTTCGATCTTGTGCGCCTTCGACAGCACCGCGCGGGCGTCTTGCGCCGTAGAGAAGCCGTCGACGAGCTTGATGAGCAGGTCTGCCTCGCGCAGCGCCACCTTGCTCTGGCGTTCGAATGCGTCGAAATAGTCGAACGCCTTGTCCTTCTTGCCCATCGCACTCCTTTCGCCGCGCACGCCGCGCACGCCGCGCGCATGCCCCGCCCGTCACAGAATGGCCAAGAACAGCCGGGCGAACACGAACCCGAGCAGCCCGCAGCCGGGAAACGTGAGCACCCACGTTTTCACCATATCGATCGCGACCTGCCATTTCACCGCCGTTTTGCGCTTCGCCGCGCCGACGCCCATGATCGCCGTCGTCTTTGTGTGCGTCGTGGAAACGGGAAGGCCGCCGAACGTCGACACCGCAAGGCAGACCGTCGCGGCAAGGCTCGCCGCGAACCCCTGGTACTTCTCCATCTTCACCATGTTCATGCCGACGTTCTTGATGATCTTCT
>CAZBEP010000329.1:0-2075 GCA_964490925.1 uncultured Eggerthellaceae bacterium
GTGGCTTCAGGCTTGTGTCGATCGACCCGCGTCATACTGAGACCATCGCCGGACATGGGGACGAATGGATTCCCATCCGTCCTGGCACCGATGCGGCGCTCGCTGCGGGGATCGCCCACGTGTTCATCACCGAAAACCTCGTTGACCAGGAATTCCTCGACACTTACTGCGTTGGCTACGACGAATCGACGCTGCCGGCTACGGCACCGCGCAATGCGAGCTATAAATCCTATATCCTTGGCGAAGGCGAAGACGGCATCGCAAAGACGCCCGCCTGGGCAAGCGGAATCACCGGAATCCCCGAGGCACGTATTATCGCCCTCGCTCGCGAGATGGCTGCGGCGCAGCCGCTCTTTGTGGCGCAGGGCTGGGGCATTCAGCGCCGCGACAACGGGGAGTCCACAGCGCGCGCGATCGCGATGCTGCCGATCCTGACGGGAAATGTCGGGCTGCCGGGCACGAACGCGGGAGGCCGCGAGCGCTTTCTGCTCTTCGTCGTGCCTGAAGATTTCATTGGCTCGAACCCGGTGAAGCTCAAAATTCCGGCTTTCTGCTGGCTTGATGCGGTTGAGCGAGGCTCTGAGTTTACGGCGCGCAACTTTGGACTTCGCGGCGGAGAGCGACTGCCCGGCCCGGTGAAGCTCATCGTCAACCATGCGGGCAACTGCCTCACGAACCAGCATGCGGACATCAACCGCACCCACGACGTACTCTCCGACGATTCGAAGTGCGAGTTTATTGTCTGCATCGACATCCACCTGACCGATTCGGCGCGCTATGCCGACATCGTGCTGCCGGATGTCGCTCGCGTCGAACAGGAGAACCTGCTGTCAACGGGAAGCGCTGACATCCTGCGCGGCCTCGTGCGCGGCGAGGGCTGGGATACCCACCGCGCCGAGCGGCGGCGGGCCTGGGATATGGCGGCTGAGCTCGCCGAGCGGCTTGGGGTACGCGCGGCCTTCGAGCAGGGGGTGTCCTCGTGCGAGGATCTTGCCCGCCGCCGCTTCGAGGTCGCCGCTGCACGTGACGCATCGCTGCCCTCTTTCGAGGAGCTTGAAGATTCGCGCCTCTGGCGCCATCCCTATACGGGCGATCGCATCGCCTACGCGGCGTTTCGAGCCGACCCTGAAGCACGGCCGCTCGCCACGCCGTCGGGAAAGATAGAGATCTATTCCGAACGGCTTGCCGAGGCGGCTCGACGGCTCGAATACGCATCAGACCAGGACATCCCAGCGATTCCTGCCTACGTGCGGGAGCGGGAGGGAGCCGATGCGCCCCTTCGGGCAGAGTATCCCTTCCAGCTTATCGGCTACCATTGCAGGCAGCGGACGCATTCTTCCTTCGGCAACGTTAAGGAACTTAACGCGATCGCTCCGCATGAGATGCAGATGAACCCGATCGATGCGCAGCAGCTTGGAATCCGTAAGGGTGAGCGGGTTGTCGTCGAGAGCGAGCGGGGAGCGCTTGTCATCGCGGTGCGCATCACGCCGCGCATCATGCCCGGCGTGCTCGCGATCCCGCAGGGAGCTTGGCATCGCGCGGACATGGACGGCGACCGCCTTGACGAAGGGGGCTGCATCAACACGCTCACCTCGTCGCGTCCGACGGCGCTTGCGCGCGGCAACGCCCAGAATACGACACTCGTGCGTGTGCGTCGCATCGCGGGGGAGGGGGAAGGCGATGCCAAAGCTCTCTGGTAGGGAACGCTTCGAGGATGTCCAGTACGGCTTTCTGTTTGACCAGCGCCGCTGCACCGGCTGCAAGACCTGCGAGATAGCCTGCAAGGACTACCACGACCTCCCGGGGGATCTAGCATTTCGAACAATTCTCGAATACGCGGGCGGCACCTGGCGCGCCGACGGGACGGGAGCCTGGACGCAGGACGTGTTCTGCTACCACGTGTCCACCTCGTGCAATCACTGCAGCAACCCCGTGTGCCTGCGCTTCTGTTCCGGGGGCGCGATCAGCAAAGGGGACGGCGGGCTCGTGTCCATTAACGAAGAGCTCTGCGTCGGCTGCCAATCCTGCTTCATCGCCTGTCCCTACCATGCACCCCGTTTCGACGACGTTCGGGG
>CAZBEP010000330.1:0-2073 GCA_964490925.1 uncultured Eggerthellaceae bacterium
AGGTCTCGCCTATTTCGGTGAATTTGTCGCGTGCTGTTTCGTAGGCCTCTTCCCATGTGATGCGCTTCCACTGACCCGAGCCCTTTTCGCCCACGCGCTTCTGCGGATAGCGTATGCGGGTGGGATTGTACAGCTCTTGAGGAATGCCGAACGCACGCCCACACAAGGTGCCTTCGCTGTACAGATCGGCGTTGCCCTCGACCTTGATCAGGCGCCCGTCGCGCACGGTGCCATACAGCGCGCAACGACCATAGCATTGGCGACATGCGCTCGGTATGACCCGGATGTCCCCTTCCTGGCTCGCCGCCGTCGATTGGCCGTCGTCGGCAACGGCCTGACCCCCGCCGCCGAGCAGCAACGCCGCGCCGCTGGTAATCGCCGTCGCTTTCAGGAAGTTTCGACGGCTCATTTGAAGCGACATGTTTTCCTCCTTCTCTTACCCTTTCGTGGATAGGAATCTTGAGCTTCCGGAATGGCCTGCGTTCACGGAAGCCCGTGCGGACGGCTCGATACGATGGTGCGTCGAAGAGCGGCGCCCGGATGGCGCGATAAGAAACGCACGCCCCTACGTGCGTGTTTAGTAAATCCCCCTTGATCTGGCACAGTTCCCCTCTTCGCGCCGAACGGCCGTCTCGGCCGCCCCCTTGCCACGCGCGTGCGATACTGACTTAGCTCCCCACTGCACTGCGTAACAAAAAGTTAGATTCCTAACCTTTTCATATCTAATATTATTGAGCGAAAATGTAATTGTAAAGCTGATAGATCATTCTATTTTAAGGATAATTTATCGATGCAGCTTGAGCGCTCTCTCCCAGCGAGCGCGGAACGCGTTGGCGCGCACGGGACTGCTAGCGGGTGCGACCCCGCTTCTCAGGCATGGGCAATGATTCAAAGCAAGGCATCGGCAGCCGGTTTGAGCGTGGCTACTGCGCCCTCAAGCTGGACGCGCAGTTTTCGTACACGCGATCAAGCAGCGAGATGAGCGTGTCGACCTCCTCGTCGGTCAAATCGCCCTGCGTGATTTTAGCGGCATGCGCGACGGCGGGCTGAACGTCGGAAAGCAAGGCTTCGGCGGCCGGTTTGAGCGTGATAAGGTTCGTACGGCGATCATGAGGATCCGACTCGCGCGATACCAGCCCCGCCTCCTCCATCTTGTCGATGGAGCGCGTGATGGTAGCGGGCTCGCGATGGAGGAATGACGCAAGCTGACGCTGAGAAAGCGGCCCGAAGCGTTCTAGCTGGTTGAGTGCGTTCCACTGCGCAGGGTTGACCGCATAGGGCGAAAGGGCGTTCGCCAGCACCTGCGATACCACACTCTGCGTACGGTAGATTCGATAGCCCATGAAGCTTGCATGGCGATGGGGTTCTTTTTCGGCCATAATCGCATCCTTTCTTCCGTCAGCCACCCCCCTGCAACCCTCGGTGCTCGCAAACCCCCCGGGGGCTCTTTCGAAAAGTCGATGGTTCGTTGTACTATAGTTTCGTATGCAACTTTAAACGCTTGGATGCCCGGCGACGAGCGGTTGACGGCAATTGATCGATAAACGAACAAACCTCGGCCGTCGTGCGCACGCGCTTTCGGAACGCATCGTGATTACGCTCCTCGCCCCGCTGTCGACCAGGCCCTGCGAGATGGTCGCCCGCAAGGCCGCCACGATTAATCTTAACTGCGGCCTCCCGGGTTTTTAGGGAAACGCCGATACATCAAACCTATCAGCAGACATATGCGGACACCCGTCCCCTATGCGCGATAGTAGTACCTTGCGCGATCTTTTCCTTCCGCCACAACGAGGCCCTTAGCGATCAGCTCATTGAGAACGCGAGTTGTTTTGTGCTTTTCGAAGCCGCCTACAACGTCAAGCTCTGCGCGAGTATAGCGCCTGCCTGCTGACATGTTTTTCGTGAGCTTCGCCTCATCTGACATCATGTCTGATCGGGTTCCTATGACAGGCAAGACGACCGTGATCGAATGAGGCAGGATCTCAAACCGAGGCTTTTCAAGCTTGTCGGCATAGGCTTCCTTGATGCGGAGCACGCCGGTTCCGAATTTCTCAATGAGCCCAAGCCTAAAAA
>CAZBEP010000331.1:0-2065 GCA_964490925.1 uncultured Eggerthellaceae bacterium
GCGCAAGCGTCGCGACGAGGCGCTCGTTGTCGCGCTGGTGCAGCCCGATCGAGGGTTCGTCCAGGATGTAGAGCACGCCCGTGAGCCCCGCGCCGATCTGCGTGGCGAGCCGGATGCGCTGCGCCTCGCCGCCGGAGAGCGTCGCCGTGGCGCGCTCGAGCGTGAGGTAGTCGAGCCCGACATCGACGAGGAACCTGAGACGCGCCTTGATCTCCTTGACGATGGGGTTGGCGATCTGGCCCTGCTGGCCTTCAAAGGACAGCCCCCCGAAGAACGCGAGCGCGTCGGCGGCGCTCATCTCGGTAGCCTCGTGGATCGACGCGCCTCCGACGGTCACGGAGAGGATTTCCGGTTTGAGACGCTTGCCGCCGCAGGTCTGGCACGGCACCGTCGCAAAGTACGCGCCGAGCTTTTCGCGCTGGGAATCCGACTGCGCCTCCTGGTAGCGGCGCTTCACCGCCTCGAGCGCGCCCTCCCATTCGATGTACCAGTACGTCTCGCGCCCGTCGACGGTGAGATAGTCGACGCGCACCTTTTCGGAGCCGACCCCGTTGAGCAGAGCCTCTTGCGCCTTGGCCGGCATGTCCTCCCACGGCGTGTCGGCATCGACCCCCACGTGCTTGGCGACCGCCCGCAGCACCTGCGGGTAGTAGTTGCCCGTGCGGAACGGAGCGAGAACGCCCTCGGAAAGCGACAGCGACGGGTCGGGCACGACGAGCGAAGGGTCGACCTCCTCGCGGCTGCCGATGCCGAGGCAGTCCGGGCAGGCGCCGTAGGGCGCGTTGAACGAGAAGTCGCGCGGCTGCAGCTCGTCCATCGAGTGGCCGTGCTCGGGACAGGCGAGCGCGAGCGAGAAGAGGTGCTCGCCCTCCGCGAGGCCGCCCGTCGCGCCGGAGGACGCCTTCGCCTCGCCGAGCGGCTTGCCGTCCGGCCCGAGCACCTGGACGAGCACGCGCCCGTCGGCGATCTTCGTCGCAAGCTCGACGGCCTCCGCGATGCGGCTCGTGGCCTCGGGCTTGAGCACGACGCGGTCGACGACGACCTCGATGAAGTGCTTGATCTTCTTGTCGAGCTTCATCGGCCCGCCGTCGAGGCGGATCACCTCGCCGTCGACGCGCACGCGGGTAAAGCCCTCTTTCTGCAGGTCGGCGAAGAGCTTCGCGAACTCGCCCTTGCGGCCGGCAACGACGGGCGCCATGACGATAGCGCGCGTGGAGACCCCGTCGCCGAGCGCGATGATGTCGTCGGTGACCTGGTCGGTCGTCTGCTTCCTGATGACGCGCCCGCACTCGGGGCAGTGCGGCACGCCGACGCGGGCGAACAGCAGGCGCAGGTAGTCGTAGATCTCCGTGGTGGTGCCGACGGTCGAGCGCGGGTTTCTGCTCGTCGTCTTCTGGTCGATCGACACCGCCGGGGAAAGCCCGTCGATGCTGTCGAGATCGGGCTTGCTCATCTGCCCGAGGAACATGCGCGCGTAGCTCGAGAGGCTCTCGACGTAGCGGCGCTGGCCTTCGGCGTACATCGTGTCGAAGGCCAGGCTCGACTTGCCGCTGCCGGAAAGCCCGGTGATCACGACGAGCCTGTCGCGCGGTATCGTGAGGTCGATGTTTTTCAGGTTGTGCTCGCGCGCGCCCTTGATGACGATGGCGTTCTGTCCCACGTTCGCTCCTTGATCCCACTCGCGCCCCGCGTCGGGAGGCCGATTTCCCGCCCGGCGAGCGGGCGCGGACTCCGATGCGCGCATACGTCGCCACGGCATCGTCCGCAGGCTTTCCGCCCGACGAGCGGGCGCGAACTCCCGTTCCGGTCCACAGGCGCTTTTCCCCAAACGGCTATTTTAGCGCGTGCCGCCCGATGCCCCGCCTTCCGCCTGCGGCGGGAACGGCGAAACAAAAAGTCCGCACAGGATGTTCGATGCGCGCGGCGCGCTGCGGGGGGCGGGCGCGCCGGGGGCGGGGGCGCGCCGGGGGCGGGGGCGCGGGGGCCAAGGGGGCGCGCCAGGGGCGGGCGCGCCGGGGGCGCTGTCTGTCGTTTTTCCTGCGAACGCGGGGTTTCTGACAGACAG
>CAZBEP010000332.1:0-2059 GCA_964490925.1 uncultured Eggerthellaceae bacterium
CGAGGAGCACGACCGCGTGAAGCACTCCGTCGCCGGCATCCCGAACGCCGCGAAGACCCCGGAGGGGGAGTAGCCGAGCTGGGGGTCGCTACGTCGCCGAGCGGTCAAGCCGGCGAAGCGCTAGCCGATTAGCGACGCCTCACGACGGGCGCATCCAGGACACGCTCGGACGCGCCCGTCGTCGTTTTGGGATCTGCTCGGGTGAGGCGTGCGCTGTCGCCGACGTCACGCGTGCGAGAAATGCTCGTCGAGTAGATCGGCGACTTTGCCTGATCCGTGAGCGCGGTTCCGCAGCTCGGAAACGAGGTTGTGTTCGGGAACGAGACTCGCATACTCGTCGAGGTAGCACTCGGTCATGCGCTCGAAGAAGCCGATCAGTTTGTCCGGGCTTTCCGAAAAAGCCTGAAGTCCCGCATGGTAGCCGCCCTTTTCCTCGTCGAGGACGATAAAGGGGGTCGACGTCGTTTGCGAGGCACTCCCGAAACATCAGCATCCTGCCCACGCGGCCGTTGCCGTCTTGGAACGGGTGGATGTTTTCGAAGAACCAATGCGGGTCGGCAATCTCGCGCAGCGTCTTGACCGAAGTCTCGCCATAGGATGCAAGGAGGCGATGCATCTCTTCGGGGACATCGGCGGGCTTCGTCGTCTCGAATCCGCCGATCGCGTTGGGGGTCGTTTTCCATGCACCAGCGCTTTCAAGGGCGATGCCGCGGAAGAGCACCGCATGGAAGCTCTTGATGAGGTCAAGCGAAAGCGGCTCGTCGATCATGTCGAACGCATGGTAGAAGAGGCTGAAATGGTTCATCGTTTCGAGGACGGATCGGGCGGGGGTCGATGTTCCCGAGACGGTGCCCGTCTCGAACAGCGTGCGCGTCTGTGCCTCAGTAAGCTGGCTGCCTTCAATCTTCTCGGAATTGTAGGCGAACGCGATCTGGTTCTCTCCGTAAAAACCGCGCTCGACGTTCCGATCGCGCTGTTCAAACAACGTGCGAAGAACGGCGCCAGCGACGCTTTCGTCGTTCGGCTTCTGCATCGCCAGACAGCTCCTTCCCGTCGCGCTTGGGCTTGGTCGGGATCGATTATGCCAACGGCTTGAAACGACCCGCGCTGATCGCGGTTCCGAGTGTCCCGGTCAAGCTGTCATCTCTGCGAAGGGGGCGAGGTGCATGTTGCCGTTTCGCTCGGCGAGGCGCTGGCACCCTTCGTCGAAGCCCGTCTTTGAAAAGGCGTAGAGCGCCATCTCCGAACCGTCCCCGATGAGGCTCGCTCGCTGTTCGAGCTCCGACAGCTCCGCGAAGGGGAAGTCGGCGTTGCGCCACTTGGATTCCCCCGCGAGCACGGCGCGCTTCCCCTGGACGGCGACGAGGTCGATCTCGGCCTCCTCTTTGCGCCGGGGGTCGTTGCCCCACCAGCTGCCGATGTCGTCGAAGGCAACGTCAAGCTCGCCGGCGGCGGCACGGCACCACAGCCACTGAGCGCAGACGTCTTCGAACACCGGGCCGAGATACGTCGGCAAGGCGGCTTCGATCTCGCCCCACGCGCGCCCGACGATGCCCCGGTCTATGCTCGGCTTGCGGGGGAGCACGAAGCGGTACCAGAAGCGGAACAGGTTGTCGGACAGGCGATAGATCGCGCGCCGCCCCTTTCCGACGATCGGCGACCGCCGCTCGACGAGGCCGATCCGCTCGAGCTCCTTGAGGTAGTACGCGAGTTCGGTCGAGGTGACTCCGGCCGCCGAGGCTATCTCGTTGTGCTGGACGCGTCCCTCGGCGATCGCCGCGAGTACGGAGTTGTAGAGCGGCGCCTTGCGCACCTCCTGCTTGATGAGGTTCGTCGGCTCTTCGTAGAGGATTGAGCTCGGATTGAGGAAGGCCTCGCGGACGAGTTCCTCGAGGCTCCCGTCGCGTGCGAACTGCGAAAGGTACAGGGGAATTCCGCCGACCATGCCGTAGATAGACAGGGCCTCGGCGGCGTCTCGATCGGGGAAAAGCCTCCGGGCATCGAAGTAGTCGAAGGGCTTCAGCTCGATCTGTGCGGTTCTGCGGCCGTAAAGAGGGCT
>CAZBEP010000333.1:0-2052 GCA_964490925.1 uncultured Eggerthellaceae bacterium
GCATCCATTCGTCTAAACCTCCTTTGCTTCGGCTAATTGCCACCGCCGTCTGCCCCCCTGAGTGTGAAAAGCCCTTCGAAAAGGCGCGTTTTCAGAGCGAAAACGGCGATTTCGCGTTTAAGGCGCCTCTGAGCCGATATAACGACCGCGCACTCGTTTCCAGCACTTGCCACCCATCCGCAACGAAGATCGCCTCGTAGAAGCGATTCTGCGAGGTCGTTTTTTGACGGGAGACCCGAAGCGGGGCTTCGGCTGCGAAAAAGCCTCATGCCCCGCCGCATCGAGGTCAGAGGGCTTCGACCTCTCGCCAAACAAAGGACCCTTTGCCGGAGTTGCGCCACTGCCCGAGCCCGTGGAAGCGCCCGTAGTCGAGGCATTCCCTGACGACCTGCTCGTCGGCTTTGTTAAGCAGCACGAAACGCGCAGTGAAGGTGCTTCCCGCAGGCACGGTCTCCGAGCGCGTGAGCGCGACGCGCTCGCCTTGCGCCGTCGTAGCCCGAAGCGGGCGCTCGCAGACGCCTACGTCATCGACGCCTTCCGGCAGCCTGATGGGGATGAGCCTCGGCTCGACGAACACGAGCCCGTCGACCTCTTTCAGAAACGCCTTCACCTTCTTCACGGCGAAGTCGCCGTCGGCGCGCTTGAGCATGCGGCACGCCTCCTTGAGAAAGCCCTTGATCTGGTAGTCCCAGATGCCAGGCGCGCCGCCCTCGGTGCGCGGGAAGACGGTCGTGCCGCGCTCAAGCTCGTCGTCGAAGTCGAACGCCTCGACCTCAGCGGGATCCCTCTCCTCGGCCTTGCTCTGGACGAAGTTCACGTAGAGATCTTCCTTGCTCGGCGCGGTGCCGAGCATTTCTTCTGTAAGGGTGATCTCCACGGTCAAGGTCTGATACTCCATCGTTGCCTCCCTTTTCCGCGTTGCTTCCTGTGCAGATCGTCGCCTTCGCCATGCGCGGCGCAGCGAGTCGCTGGGCGACGATGCTCTGCCTTTGCTGCGCTTCGCTTCACCCCGCTCTGCCTCCGCATCTGTTTCTTTCCTGCAGGCTCTCGCGCCCACGTCCGACCATCTATCCAGGCTTCTAGAAGGGGACATCCTCCTCGTAGAGCCCGCCGCCGTCGTTCTCCTCTCTCCTCTCTCCTCTCGCCATGAACTCGATCTCCTCGGCGATGACGCTGAGCTTGCTGCGCCGCTCTCCGTCCTTCTCCCAGGCGCTCCACCTGAGCCGTCCCTCCACGCAGACCTTGAGCCCTTTCGTCAGGTGTTTCTCCAAGCTCTCCGCGCGCTTCCCGAACATCGCGCAATCGACGAAGTTCGCGTAGTCCTCCCACTCGCCCGTCCGCTGGTTCTTGCGCCGGTCGTTCACCGCCACGCTGAACTCAAGGACGGGGGTGCCGGATGCGGTCGCCCTAAGCTCCGAGTTGCGAGTGAGGTTTCCGGTGATGATCGCTTTGTTGACGGCCATCTTCCCTTCCTTTCTCTGGCTTCCGTCATCATCTGTCACCCCGCCGCCTGCGTTCGGCGGGAGATCTGACGGCTTCGCGGGTTCGCAGAGCCCTTCGCTCCTTGCTCTCTCTTCGCCCGCGAGCGCTTTGCGGTTCGCACGATGCGCCTGAAGACCCATCCGAGGGCCCGCCATATAAGAGTCACGATCCACGCTATGGCGCAGCAGGCGAGCTTGACGGCAGCCCATACCACGATGCAGCCGAGCTTGACGGCGGCGACGCAGAGTCCCACTACGAGTCCGATTCCCATTTCCGACCTCCTTTCCGCTTGAGCGTTCGGCGTTGCCCGAACCATGCTGCCGCTTGGTTCGGATTAACTGCCACCCTCCCCGCGCGGGGCGGCAGGTCAAGGAGCCTTCGAAAAGGCGCGCTCTCGCGCGCCGTCCTCTGCGCGCGGCTTCGCGAGGCGAAACGCGCGGAGAGGTTTTGAGGGCCCTTGACCGGACGCTGCGCGAGGGCGCGAGGGCGCCCGCCCGGCGCGGAGGGCAAACCGGGGATGCAAGGGGATTTATCCCCTTGCGCGGGGCCCGGGGCGGCGAGCCCCGAAAA
>CAZBEP010000334.1:0-2047 GCA_964490925.1 uncultured Eggerthellaceae bacterium
TCGGGCGCGGGGCGCGGGGCGTCGGGCGCTTCTTCCGGCTCCTCGAGGAACTCGAAGATGCGCTCAGAGGCGGCGGCCGTAAGCTGCAGCACGTTCGACACCTGCGAGAGCTGCGTGATCGGCTGGGTGAAGTTCTTCACGTACTGGATGAAAGCCTGGATGTCGCCGACGGTGATGATGCCGGACACGGCGAAGAAGCTGCCGGCGACGGCCACGGCGACGTAGCCGAGGTTCGACACGAAGGTCATGATCGGCGGCATGAGGCCGGAGACGAACTGGGCGCGCCACCCGACGCGGTAGAGGAGGTCGTTCGTCTCGTTGAACGCTGCGATCGCCGCCTGTTCCCGCCCGAACGCCCTGACGACCGCATGCCCCGAAAACGTCTCCTCCACCTGGCCGTTGATGGTGCCGAGCGCGCGTTGCTGGGCGACGAAGTAGCGCTGGGAGTGCTTCACGACCACGAAGGTGATCGCCGCCGCAACGGGCGCGATCACAAGCGTGATGAGCGTCATCCACACGTTGATCGACAGCATCATGGCGATGACGCCGACGATCGTGGCCGCCGACGTCACGAGCTGCGTGACCCCCTGGTTGAGGCTTTGCCCGAGCGAGTCGACGTCGTTGGTGATGCGCGAGAGCGTGTCTCCCACCGACGTGCGCTCGAAATACCCGAACGGCACGCGGTCGATCTTTCGGGAGATCGCGTTGCGCAGCTCGAAGCAGGTCCGCTGCGTGACCGACGTCATGATCCAGCCCTGCGCGAACGAGCATGCGGCCGACAGCAGGTAGACGCCGAACGTGAGCGCAAGGATGCCGGCGATCGCGTCGAAGTCGATGCCGCCCGTGCCGGCGACCTTCGCGACGATGCCGTCGAACAGCTCGGTGGTCGCCGTCGAGAGGATCTTAGGCCCTACGATGCCGAACGCGGTGGATCCGAGGGCGAATACGAGAGCGGCGACGACGGCCGCCTTGAACCGGCCCATGAACCGGAGGAGCTTGAGGACCGACCCTTTGAAGTCTTTCGCCTTTTCGCCGGGCATCATCCCCGGAGGCGGGCCTCCAGGGCCTGGCCCGCCCGGACCGGGGTGGCGGGGGGCGGCGGAGGCGCGGCCGTTCTGCGCGCTCATGCGGCATCGCCCCCCTTCGCAAGCTCGGCTTCGGAGAGCTGCGAAAGCGCAATCTCGCGGTACTCCTCGCACGTCGCCATAAGCTGCTTATGCGTGCCGACGCCGACGAGGCGCCCTTCGTCGAGCACGACGATACGGTCGGCATGCAGGACGGTGGCGACGCGCTGGGCGACGATGACGACCGTCCGGCCGGACAGGCGCTGCGACAGGGCGGCGCGCAGCGCGGCGTCGGTGCGGTAGTCGAGGGCCGAGAAGCTGTCGTCGAACAGGTACGCGCGGGCGTCGGCCGCCACGGCGCGGGCGATGGCGAGACGCTGGCGCTGGCCGCCCGACACGTTCGAGCCGCCCTGCGCGATCGGCGCGTCGGCGCCGCCGTCCTTCTCTGCGACGAAATCGGCCGCCTGCGCAATGGAGAGCGCCTCCTCCACGCGAGCGTCGGGCATCGCGCCGGCGGAGTACGAGACGTTGGAGCGGACGGTTCCCGAAAAGAGGAAGGACTGCTGGGGCACGTATCCGAACTGGCGCCTGAGCGCGTGCTGGGACAGATCGCGCACGTCGATGCCGTCGACGCGGACCGCGCCGCCCGTCACGTCGTAGAACCGCAGGACGAGCTTGAGCGCCGTCGACTTGCCCGACCCCGTGGCGCCGATGATCGCGGTGGTCTTTCCGGCCTCGGCCGTGAACGACACGTGGGAGAGCACCTCGCCTTCGGACCCCTCGTAGCGAAACGTCACGTCGTCGAAGGAGATCTCGGCGCCCGGACCGCTCCCGAGCCCGGCGTCGCGCGGAGCGGCCGGGTCGCGGACGGAGGTCTCGGCGGCGAGCACCTCGTCGATGCGGCCTGCGGCGACGTCGGCGCGCGGCAGCATGATCGACACCATGCCGATCATGAGGAAGCTCATGATGATGACCATCGAGTA